>JBFGHG010000353.1:0-4649 GCA_041578395.1 Acidobacteriota bacterium | reverse complement strand
TGCTGGCGCCGCTGTTCCGCGCGCTGCCGCACAGCTACAGCTACTACGGATTCGGCGAAAAGGTGCGGTGGGCCCACGAAATGTCGCTCAGACAGGGGGCCGACCGCCAGTATTATGCGCTGACGCATTTCCGCTTTCCGGAATCGGAACGGGCGCGGCTGTTCACCCGGGCGGCGCAGTGGACCAGCCTGGTCTCCAACCTGTTCCTGATTTCGCTGGCCTACGGCTGGCAGGCCGGCTGGAGCCATGGCTACAACCCGGTCTACACCGCGCAGCTGGCGCTGGCTCTCGCTCCCACGCACCACTACCTGTCTCTGGACCGCCTGCTGGCCGGCGCCCGCGGCACGCCCGCCTCGGGCCGCAACAACGGCTGGGCCGTTCGCCTCGCCCTGCTGGTGGTGGTGATGGTCTTTTTCAATGCCGCCGTTTTCAAGCTGGCGTCGAGCTGGAAACTGGAGTGGGCGTTTTCCGACAACCTGCGCAACACTTTGGCCGAGCAGTACCTGGTCAACTTCCGGACGGAACTCCCCTCCTACCTCGAAGCGGTGCTGAACCGCCAATGGGCCTATCAGGGCCTGGCGGCGGCCAACCTGGCGCTGCAGCTGGCGATGGCCGGAGCCCTGATCTTCGTCCACCGGCCCTGGCTGCGGCTGCTGATCGGAGCCGGCTTCGCCGCCGAAGTCATCGCCATCGATTTGGTGATGGGCCTTCCCAACTACCACTGGCTCCCCCTGGCCGCCCTTTTCGTGGACTGGGAGTACTTCGGCGGGAAATGGGGACGCAGCGGCGCCGGCCGGAGGCGCGCCTTCAGCGTGCCCCCGGCAACCAGCATCGGGCTGGGCCTCTTCCTGCTGTTGTACCTGGCCCTGATCTTCGACCCGCACGGCCGGCTGGAGCGGCGCCTGCGGCCCTACCCGCTCGGCTCCTACCCCATGTTCTCCTCCATCAACTGCGAGAGGCCGTTCGACCGGCACTTCGACAAGGGGAGCAAACAGAATCACATGACGGTGGTGCTGGAGCCCGCCGATCCCGCCCTGGCTGCGCGCATCGAGCGGCACCTGAACGGCACCCTGGCGACCTACCACTACAATCAGAACCGGCCGATCGACCTCGCGGTCGTCCAACACCAGCTGGACCGCGCGCATGCCTATGCCGCCGGGCTGGCGGGCGAGGCGCGGGTGCGCCGGATCGACTGGTGGCGCAGCGTCAACGTCATCCCCGGCTATCCCGCCCCCGTCCGGCTGTCGGAACTGGAACGGGCGCTGATCGCCCGTCGCGAAGCGGACGGGACCATCCGGACCGTGCTGGCGAGGCCGGCGCACCCCACCGGGCGGGACAACGTGTTGACGCTGCAGGTGGCCGGCTACGAGGCCTGGAGGATCGCGGATCTCTCCGCCCTTCACCAGCTGCGCGAACGGGTGGAAGTCAGCCACTGGGCGTGGAGGGAGGGAACGATTCACGTCCGCCTCTCCGACCCGGGGTCCCACCTGTTCGAGATCACCCTCGAGGACCCGGACAGCGGGGGCCGCGATGTCTACCTGACGGGCGAAATCCAGCCGCTGCCTCGAGCGCTCTGACGCCCGGGGTCATTTCTTGATGTAGCCGCGGTGGACGAACTTCTGCCCGTACAGCGAGCTGCGACTCTCCACGTAGAGGACCCGGCCGTCCTCGAGGTGCCTCACCTCGGTCTGCTGCTCCCTCTTCGTCTCCCTCAGCGGGGCGCGTTCCCCCGCCAGCAGGAACTCCCGCAACTCGCTCTCGGAGGGACTGGCGAACTCGGCGCCCCCGCCTTCGGCTACGGCCTCGGAGGCGGCCGACTCCAGCAGCTTCGGCCACAACTGGACGAACAGGGAAGAGGCTCCGTAGACCTCGGCGGAGTTCAACTCCCCGTTGACCGCGAAAGCGAATCCGATCGCGTCCGGATGAGCCGCGGCGATCCCCTCCAACTCGCGTCGGTAGCTTTGGATGGAGCGCTCCACGGGTGCGCTCTCCAGACTGAGCTGCAGACTGGTGGCGGAAGAGGCCGCCTGGACGGGCGACCCCACCGTCCGCCCCAGCTTGTCCTGGACCGCCGAGACTTCCTGCCAGACCTTGCCCTGCTCCCGCTGCGACTGCGCCGCCAGGCGCAGCGCCTTGGTGTTCAGGCGCTTGGCCGAGGACGAGAAGACGCGGTCCCCCTCTTGCCCGCGGGGCTGCCAACGCCCCCTCTCCACGCAGAAGGAGCCGATCGGCACCTTGCCGGAGCGCGGCCCGAGCACCAGGTCGTAGGTGAGCACGCGGTCCTGCCTGCCGCCCTTGACGATGTCGCCGGCCTGGATGAACACCGAGCGGGACGGGCTCAGGTTCTCCACGGCCAGCTCGCTGACGTTGCCGGTTTCGTGCACGACGACCATCCGCTGCTCGAGTGCCCGGTGCAGCGGCACGACGTCGGCGGCGTCCAGGCGGTCGGGGCCATGGATCAGGTAGACGCTGAGGTTCGCGTGGGCGTAGGGTCCGCTGAAGCGATAGCCGGAAGCGCCGTCGCGTCCGGACTCGGTGGGACGGGGCGCCTGTTGGGCGCTGGCGAACACCAGCACGGCTGCGGCACCCAGCAGAATCGAGACTGACTGTTTCATCACTCGTCCTCCTCTCGTGCTCCAGCCTAGGCGCGGCGTCCGCCCCGGTGGTAGACACCGTCGAGTAAAAGAAGAGCCGGCACGTTTTACGAAGACTTGACATTCCCGCGCAGGGAGGATTCGAACGTCCCTTGCGCGCGGCTGCCGAATTTCCTAGGATCTGCTTGGATTCTCCCTCGGGAGTCACTCTTTCCTTTGTTTTTCTGGGGGTCCCTGAACATGGTCAAACTTCGAACCTTCCTGATGGTCTCGCTCTGCTGTGCCGCGGCGGCCTCCGCCGGCCTGGCGCAGAACGTCTATAACCTGCCACAGGTCGCCAACGGCGGCGGCCTGATCAGGACGACTTTCATCGGCTTCAACAACGGCGACACGGCAGCCACGGTGGTGCTGACGCTGCGGCGCGACGACGGCTCGCCGCTGGCGCTGGAACTCTCCGGCCTGGGGACGGACAGCACGCACGTCTTCATGCTGCAGCCGGGTGAGACGCGCTTCCTGGAGACGACGGGCCAGGGCGCGGTTCAGGCGGGTTCGGCCCAGGCCATCTCCACCGCGCCGATCGGGTTTTCGGGTGTGTTCTCCCTGTTGCGGGCGGGCGGCGGCACGCTCACCGAGGCGGGGGTGGGCGCGTCCCAGGGCCTGACCGAGTTCGTGATCGCGGTGGACTCGACGGGGGTCTTCAACACCGGAATCGCGCTGCAGAACCTCTCGGGCGGCGACAACCAGGTCACCTTCACGCTGTTCGAGACGCAGCCGGCGGGTTCGGCCACGCCTCGCGGGGGCGCGCCCCAGACCACCCGGACGCTGGAGGGCGACGGGCACCTGTCGGTCTTCTTCAGCGGCGCCGGAGGGCTATTCCCCAACGCCGGCTCCACTCGCGGCCTGCTGCGCATCCAGGCCCAATCGGAGGTGGCGGCGCTCACCTTACGCCAGGGCCGCAGCGGGTCGCCGCTGACGACGCTGCCGGTGGTCTCCACCGCCTCGGACCAGACCTCCTTCGTGCTGCCCCAGGTGGCCAACGGAACCGGCATCCGTACCCAGTTCATCCTCTTCGGGCTGGGCGGCGCCGGAGCGGCGGGCGGCGGCGGCGCCAACGTCAACATCGCCCTGACGGACAGTGGCGGCGCGGCCTTCCCGGTGACGCTTTCCAATGGCGAGAGCGGCAGTTCGTTCGACCTGACCGTGGGCGGGACCGAGGCGGTGTTCCTGGAAACGGACGGCGCGGGGGCGCTGCGGGCAGGGGCCGCCCGCGTCACCTCCGACCAGCCGATCGGCTTGACGGCGGCCTTTTCGCTGCTCAACGCCCAGGGACAGATCACCACGGAGGCGGGTATCGGCGCCTCGCCGGCCGAGGACGAGTTCTCGCTGCCGGTGGACCTCACCTCGGGGTTCGACACCGGACTGGCCCTGTTCAACCCGGGCAACTCCACCGCCAATCTGACGCTGCAGTTCATCGCCGAAGACGGCTCCACGGCCGGGACGGAGTTTCCCCTGGGCGCCCGCGCGACGGCTTCGATCGAGCCGCAGGGCGCAGGCCTGTCGCTGGCCCCGCTCAACCAGCTGGCCCGTTTCGTCAGCCAGCTGATCATGGGCCTGGGCGAGGTGCGGGGCCAGCTGGCGGTGACCTCCGACCGGCCGGTCAACGCTCTGACGCTGCGCCAGGGGAGCACCACGCTCACCACGTTGCCGGTGCAGCCGGGAGTGGGCGGCGGCGGTCCCGGCCCGGGCCCGATGGGGTCGGAACTGGTGCGCAGCGTCGAGCCGGGGATCGATGGCCGGGCCGACGTGACCGTCGACCGGGTGCTGGACGGAGGATTCCGGCTCAGCGGCACGGTGACGGTCCCCATGGGCTTCTTCCCCACCTCGGTGATCGCCATCGAGTCGGGCGGCGAGGTCTACGGCGGATCGGTCGACTTCTTCGGCAACTACCTGATCATCGTCCCGGCCGGCACCTACGACGTCCGCGTCTGCGCGGCCGGCGCCGCCCTCCCGGCCGCCGCTGCGCCCGCCGGCGCCGGAGGCACTTCGGTCCTGTTC
>JBFGHG010000352.1:0-4654 GCA_041578395.1 Acidobacteriota bacterium | reverse complement strand
GAAGGGAACCGGCCGGGTGCCCATCGAGGCGTCTTCGGGGTTGTTGACCGCCTCCAGCTGCTCGGTCTTCCCCTCCGGGTAGTTCTCGATGACCACCCGCAAAGGCTCGAGCACCGCCATGCGGCGCGCCGCCCGCCGGTTCAGGTCCTGGCGGACGCTGTACTCGAGTTGCGCCACGTCGATCAGGGCGTCCTTCTTGGCGACGCCGATGCGGTCGCAGAAGTCGCGAATAGCCTCGGGAGTGTAGCCGCGCCGCCGCAGGCCGCTCAGCGTGGGCATGCGCGGGTCGTCCCAGCCGCTGACGCGGCCCTCCTCCACCAGCTTCTTCAGCTTGCGCTTGCTCAGCAGGGTGTAGGTCAGGTGGAGCCGGGCGAACTCGATCTGCTGCGGCGGGTCGGGGATCTCCAGCACTTCGAGGAACCAGTCGTACAGCGGCCGGTGGTCCTCGAACTCCAGCGTGCACAGGGAGTGCGTGATCCCCTCGATGGCGTCCGACAGGCCGTGGGCGTAGTCGTACATCGGGTAGATGCACCATTGGTCGCCGGTGCGGTGGTGGCTGGCGTTGCGGATGCGGTAGAGGGCCGGGTCGCGCAGGTTGAGGTTGGGCGAGGCCATGTCGATTCTGGCCCGCAGCACGTGGGCGCCGTCGGGGAACTCGCCGTTTTTCATCCGCTCGAACAGATCCAGGTTCTCCTGGACGCTCCGCTCGCGGTAGGGGCTGTCCCGCCCCGGTTCGGTCAGCGTCCCGCGGTATTCGCGGATCTGCTCCGCGGTCAGGCTGTCCACGTAGGCCAGCTGCTTGCGGATCAGCTCCAGCGCCCACCGGTAGAGCTGCTCGAAATAGTCCGATGCGTGGTAGAGGCGGTCCTCCCAGTCGAACCCCAGCCAGTGGACGTCCCCCTTGATCGCCTCCTGGAACTCCTCTTCCTCGGTCAGCGGGTTGGTGTCGTCGAAGCGCAGGTTGCAGGTCCCGCCGTACTCGGCCGCCACGCCGAAGTTCAGGCAGATCGACTTGGCGTGTCCGATGTGTAGGTAGCCGTTCGGCTCGGGCGGAAAGCGCGTGGCCACGCGGCCGCCGTAGCGGCCGGCCGCCAGGTCGGCCTCGATGCGGGCGCGGATGAAGTCCAGCGGCTGGCTGGCGCTCTCGGGGGCGGGGTTGGGCTTGCTCTGGTCGGGCGTCATGGTCCTTCCGGTTCGCGAAAGCAGGAATCTTAGCACAGCCGCCCGGCCCCACCCCGGCGGGATTCCGCTATAATCGGCCCTTCGAACGCTCATGAGTACACGCCTGCGCTTCGCTCCCAGCCCCACCGGCCACCTGCACATCGGCGGGGCGCGCACCGCCCTGTTCAACTGGCTCTACGCCCGCAAGACCGGCGGCGTCTTCGTGCTGCGGGTGGAAGACACCGACCTGGAGCGCTCCAGTGAGGAGATGGCCGAGGGCATCCTCGAGGGGTTGCGCTGGCTGGGGCTGGACTGGGACGAAGGGCCGATCTTCCAGTCGCGGCGCCTCGACGGCCACCGCACGCTGGCCGACTCTCTGCTTCAGGCGGGCAAGGCCTACCGCTGCTTTTGCGGGACGGCCGACGACGCCGAGCGGCAGTGCGGCTGCCGCGGGCTGGACGAGGAGGAGAGCCAGCGTCGGGCGGCGGGCGGCGAGTCTTTCGCGGTCCGCTTCCGGGTGCCGGAAGGCGAAGTGCGGTTCGACGACCGGGTCTTCGGGGAGGTTCGGGTCGACGCGCGCCAGATCGAGGACTTCGTGCTGCTGCGCTCCGATGGCACCCCCACCTACCACCTCTCGGTGGTGGCCGACGACCTGGACCTCGAGATCACGCACGTGGTGCGCGGCGCGGACCACCTCTCCAACACGAGCAAACAGGTGCTCCTGTACCGGGCCTTGGAGCGGCCCGGCCCCGTGTTCGCCCATCTGCCGCTGATCCTGGGCCCGGACCGCAAGCGCCTCAGCAAGCGGCACGGCGCCACCTCGGTGCTGGAGTACCGGGAGCAGGGCTTCGTCCCGGCGGCACTGCGCAACTACCTGGCGCTGCTGGGATGGTCGCCCGGCGACGACCGCGAACTGCTCGACGACTCCGAACTGGTCGAGAGCTTCCAGCTGGAGCGGATCAACAAGGCGGACGCCGTCTTCGACCTGCGCAAGCTGGAGTGGCTCAACGGGCAGAAGCTGAGCCGGATGCCGGCGGACGAGCTGGAGCCCGAAGTGCGCCGCGTGCTGGAGGACGCCGGACTGTGGAAGAGCGCCTGGGGGGGCGCCGAGCGGCCGTGGTTCGTCGACACCCTCGACCTGCTGAAGAAGGGCGCCCGGCGGCTGACGGACTTTTCGGGCCAGTACCGCGCCTTCTTCGACGACGAGTTCGAGTACGATCAGCGGGGACGGAAGAAGTACCTGGAGTTCGACGACCCCGCTGCCGAGCAGGCCACGCTCGAGGGGCTGGCGGAGTTGGAGCAGGGCCTGCGGGAGCTGGAGCCGTACGACCTGGAGACCACCGAGGCACTGCTGCGCGGAATCGGAGAGCGGCACGGCCTGCACACGGGGAAGTTCATCGGCGCCGTGCGGGTGGCGCTGACGGGGCAGCCGGTGGCCCCCGGAATCTTCGAAGTGATGATCGCCCTGGGCCGGGAGCGCACCGTCCGGCGGCTGGCCCGCGTCCGGCAGCTGGCGCGCAGCTGAAGAGGTTTTTCGCCGGAGATGTCGATTCCCCGGCTCGCCGTTCGTCCTGATTGTCGAAAGAGGGACGAACCCGGTTTTCGAAAGGAGAACGATTCGATGAAAGCACGACGCACACTGACTCTGGCCGCGGCCATGGTACTGACACTCGGCCTGGCCATCCCCGCCGGGGCCGCCGACGAGGCCTCCTCCGGACTGGACAGGATCAAGGCGCTCGAGGGGACCTGGAAGGGGACCAATTCCAAGGATCAGGAAGTCACGGTCACGTTCGGCCTCGTGGCCGGGGGTTCGGTGGTGCAGGAACACTTGGTCTTCGCCGGCCACGACATGGTCACGATGTACTACCTGGACGGCGACCGCCTGATGCTGACGCACTACTGCATGGTGGGCAACCAACCGACCATGGTGGCCAAAGAGGTGGGCTCGGAAGAGATCCGCTGGGAGTTCGTGGAGGCCACCAACCTGAAGAGCCCCGAGGCCGGGCACATGCACAGCGCGGTGATGCGATTCCCGGGCTCCGACGAGTTTCAGGCCGCCTGGACCTTCCGCCAGGACGGCAAGGACGCCTTCACCGAAACGATCAAAGTTGCGCGCGTCCGGTAGACTCGAGAAAAGGTGTCAGCCCCGGGCGGTTTCGGTCCGGGGCTGGCCGACCTCGCGCAGGATGCGCATCGGCCCCACCTCGCGCACCCGCTCCAGCTCCCGCCCGTTCCTGACCAGCAGCGACCCGGCGAAGCCCAGCGTGTTGACCGAAATGGTCTGAAAACGTTCCCGCGAGCGCGGCACCAGCAGCATCCAGCGGCGGGTCGCCAGCAGGTTGTACGGCTGGGCGGCCGCGTCCACTTGCAGCCGCTCCAGCAGTCCCCGGTACCCGCCTTCCAGCGCCTCCGGCCGCGCCGAGGGCAGCCGCACGAACGCGTGGCGGAAGGGAAGGTCGGCGACTCCCGGACCGTCCGCCGCCTGCGATGCCAGGCGGGGCTCGAGCGGAACCGCGGGCCCCTCGGGCGCCAGCGGCAGGCTGACCAGTTGCAGGTGCTTGTGGCGCTGGCTGGCTCCCGCCTCCCGTCCCGCGTTGTAAAAGCCCAGGCCGTCGATCGCCTCGAGGCAAAAAGCGAGCGCCTCGAAGTCAGCCTCTCCCAGCGGCTCCCGCTGTTCGCGGAACTCGCGGGTGACCACGAGCAGGTGGTGGTCCACCACGTTGAACTTGTTGAGCAGGCACAGGTGGGTGGGGGAGAGGTTGCAGACGAAGAGGCGCTCGTCGTAGGGGAGGAAGGGGTTTTCGGGCCGCTTCGCGGACCGCTCCCGCTGCCGCTGCAGCCGCCGGGCCACCGCCTTGCGGGCCAGATTGGAGACGCGCCGCACCACGAAGCAGACGCCCTGGTCCTCGACGTATTCACACTCGGTGGAGATGGCTTCGATGGCGCCGGCGTCCGTGGCTCGCTTCACGCTGTGCGCTACCAGAGCAGGCAGTGCGCCCGTTCCCGGATACCTCTCGCGGCCCGCCATTCCTTCGCCTCCCGCCCAGTGTATCAGCCGTCCGGGGCCGTCCGGTCCCAGGCTCTGGTACAATTGGTGACAGCCATGCTGCCACGGACCTTTGCGGAAATCACGGGCATGGATGCCAGTGCCACTCGTTGTTGTCGCCGCTGAACAGGCGGGTCTCGGTCCGTCCGGCAGACCTTCGTTTCTTTCCTTTTCACTCCCGGTCAGGAGGAGCGCACCATGAGTATCATCGACGAGTTGTTGAGAGCCAACCAGGACTACGCCAGCCGATTCGAACTGGGCGACCTGCCCATCCCGCCGGCGCGCCGGCTGGCGGTGGTGGCCTGCATGGACGCCCGGCTGACGATCGAGTCGATGCTGGGTCTGGAAACCGGTGACGCCCACATCATCCGCAACGCCGGCGGGATCGTCACCGAGGACGCGCTGCGTTCGCTGATCATCTCCCACCACCTGCTGGGGACGCGGGAG
>JBFGHG010000351.1:0-4661 GCA_041578395.1 Acidobacteriota bacterium | reverse complement strand
CGCTGCACCGGTCATCTGCTTGGTGATCGAACCGTGGCTCTGGACGGTCGTCGGCGTGTAGGGTCGGCGCGTCTCCCGGTCGGCCAGCCCATATCCTTCCCGCAGGACCACGTCGCCGCTGTGATCGACGATGATCGCCCCGGAAAAGCCGAGTGATTCCATAGCCGAGAGATAGCGATCGATCTTCTCAGTGACTCCGGAGTCGTGACTCACCACTCGACTGGCCGGATTCGATGGTGCCCTCTCCGGGCCGAGAGTCGATGCCACCGCAACCGATGAGGATGGCGATCAATGCCAGGGCTGTCCAATGGACTCGGTTCACATGGCTCCTTGTTCTGTGCTTCGCACCTTCGCGGCCGACCCGGAATCCGGCCTTTTTCAGTGGTCGAAGGGGACGGCGGTGCGCTACTCCGGCAATCTTGCCCCCCGGTCCCTCAAACCGCCACGTCGATCTCGCGAACTTCGGCGGCTCCGAGCAGTTCGTCGACCATGGCAAGATACTCGAAGACCGGGGACCGAGACCGTGAACCCTTCGTCGTTCTTCTCGATCCGCACTCGGTACTTCATCGCTGCAGGATACCCCTTCTGCCTTCAACGGGCCCGGCTGCAGAGGAGAAGCGAAACTGCCCGAAGGAGCTGGGATTCACCCCGTTTCTTGCAGAGAGGCGCTGCTTGCACGGCTTTTTCTATTCGCCCAACATGTCCCGCGTCCGCTGCGCGAGCATCTCGAAAAAAATGCAACCAAAAGGTTGCATTCCGGCGGGTAGTCCGCTAGGATATACGCAACCAGGAGGTTGCATAATGAATCAAGCAGACCAGGATCGAATCGAGAAGGTTGTCGACCTCGCAGCGCCGGTTTCGCGAGTGTGGCGTGCGCTCACGAACCACGAAGAATTCGGGCAATGGTTTCGAGTTCGACTCGATGGCCCGTTCGAAGTTGGGGCGACGACGACGGGCAATATCACCTACCCTGGCCACGAGCACATGAAGTGGGAGTCCGTGACCGAGCGAATGGAGCACGAGCGGCTGTTCGCTTTTTCCTGGCCTCCCAGCGCCGTTGATCCCGATACCACCTACGGCGACGACGCCAAAGTAGTGGTGGAGTTTCGCCTGCAGCCAACCGAAAACGGAACGCGCCTGACGATCACCGAGACGGGCTTTCTGCAGTTCCCGGAATCGAAACGGCTGGAAGTGCTTCGGTCGAACAAAGAGGGCTGGGACATACAGGCCAAGAATGTGGCTGCACATGTCGCGGGTTGAGACTCGAAGCAAGGCCCCGGCACCTGTGTTCGCGGCCCTGGGCTGTGTCACGCGCCTCGAGCTGGTATCGCGCCTCAGTGACGGCAAGGAACACTCGATTACCGCACTCACCGAGGGTCTCGATCTGACACGCCAGGCGATTAGCAAGCACCTGCAGGTGCTGCAACATGCCGGCATTGTCACCAGCCAGCGGGTTGGCCGGGAGAGCCGATTCACCATCCGACCCGGCCCGATTACTCGAGCCAGGGATTACCTGACGCGAGTTTCGAATCAATGGGACGAGGCGATTGCGAGGTTGCGGGCAACTGTCGAGCAGTAGACCGGTAACATCGCGACGGTGCCTCCGGCGCACCCTTGTCCGGCGTCGCGCTGCATCGTGCTACAATCCGCCTTCCCATGTGGCTGGTACTCCTGTTGCTCGCGGTTTCCTTCGTGTCCATGCTCGCCGGCGTGGCTCTGGTCTTGTTGTGGGCGGTGCCCAAGCTCGAGAACAAGTTCCTCTTCCGGCCCATGAGGGAGATCTTCAAGACGCCCGCCGACTTCGGCATTCCCTTCGAGCAGCACACCGTCGAGACCCCGGACGGCTGCCGGCTGTCCGCCTGGCACATCTGCCCGCACCGCCCCCGCGCCAGCATCCTCTACTTCCACGGCAACACCGGCAACCTGGGGCTGTTCAACGAAGTCTTCCAGCTCCTCTACCAGCACCAGCTGCAGATCTTCGCCATCGACTACCGCGGGTACGGCTCGAGCACCGGGACGCCCTACGAAAAGGGGCTCTACCGTGACGCTCTGGCGGCGGTCGATTACTTCGGGAAGAACCTGAAAAAAGGCAACCTCCCCATCCTCTACTGGGGCCGCTCGCTGGGCTGCGCCGTCGCTTCCTACGCCGCCTCACACCAACCGCCCGACGGACTCGTGCTGGAAACCGCCTTCGCCAGCAAGCGAGCCTTGATGAGCAGCTACCGGCAGTTCCGCTGGTTCTACCCCTTCTCCCGTTGCCGCCTGAACACCGCCAAGCACTTGAAAGGACACCGGTTCCCCATCCTGCTGCTGCACGGCGACCAGGACAAGACGGTGCCGCTCGAACAGGGGAAGAAACTGTTCGAGATGCTGACGGGGCCGAAGGACTTCTTCCACGTCAACGGGGCGGATCATGTGAATATTCACCGGTTGGAGAGCCAAAAGTACATGGAGAGGGTGTTGAGGTTTGCCGACGAGGTGAGGCCGGTGACGGTTCACTGACTCACAGGTCCCCCCAGACGTGCTGCAAAACGGCCAGGCCGGCGATGGGGGCCGTCTCCGTACGCATGATCCTGGGGCCCAGCTTCACCGGCGTGCAGTCGGCGGCCACCAGTAGGTCGCGGTCGCGGTCGTCCCAGCCTCCTTCCGGGCCGACCACCAGCAGGCAGCTCGACGGCGGGGGGCGGCCGGTGATCCATTCCCGCAGTGTCCGCGATCCGGACTCGTCCAGGAACAACCGCACTTCGGGAAGTTCGCCCGCCAGGCAGGTCTTCAACTCCACCGGCTCCCCCACCCCAGGCAGCTGGCCGCGGCCGGACTGCTTCATGGCCTCGCGCACGATCTTTCGCCAGCGCGTCAGGCGCTTCTCGCGCTGCCGCTCCACCAGCTTCAGTTCGCTGCGGTGCGTGATCAGGGGGACGATTTCAGTGACTCCCAGCTCCACCGACTTCTGCAGCACCCATTCGAAGCGCTCGCGCTTGGCCAGCGCCTGAGCCAGGGTCACCCGCAGAGGGGATTCCCGGTCCACGCCTTCCGGTCCCAGCACCTCCCCGACATACCCGGCCGGCCCCCGCGTCAGACGGCAGCGCAGCCAGCCCTCCCGGGCGTGAAACCCCAAAAACACGTCCCCTTCGCGGCAGCGCCGCACGCGGATCAGGTGATGGCGCTCCTCGTCGGGGAGTTCGACCCGGCCGCCGGAGCTCGGCTCCACGAAGACCCGGATCATGCCCGCTCCCGAGCGCCCGCCCGCTCGAAGTCCTGAAAGACGAACGGGAACTGGTGGCGCTCGTCGGCGGGGTGCTCCTCTTCCCGGACCAGACGCCACTCGTCCCAGTCCACATGCGGAAAACGCCGGTCACCCTCGATCCGTGCCCGCACCCGGGTCAGGTAGAGACGGCCGGCGCCCGCCAGAGCCTGCCGGTAGATCTGGGCTCCACCCCCCACGAAGACCTCCGCGGCCCCTGACACCAGCGCCAACGCCTCCTCCAGCCCCCGCGCCACCTCCACGCCCTCGGGCGCGAAGCCGGCCCTCCGGCTGAGCACCACCATCCGGCGGCCGGGCAGCGGGCGGCCGATCGACTCGAAGGTCTTGCGTCCCACGATCAGGGGATGCCCCATGGTCAGGCGTTTGAAGCGCTTCAGGTCGGCCGGCAGGCGCCAGGGGAGGCGGTTGTCCCGGCCGATGACGCGGTTGTCCGCCAGAGCGGCGATCAGGCTGAGGGTCATACCGCGATCGGGGCCCGGATGTGGGGGTGCGGCCGGTAGCCCTTCAACTCGAAGTCCTCGAAGCGGAAGTCGAGCACCCGGCGCACCTCCGGGTTCAGCTCGAGGGTGGGCAGCGGACGGGGCTCGCGGGTCAGCTGCAGGCGGGCCTGCTCCAGGTGGTTCGAATAGAGGTGCGCGTCCCCCAGCGTGAGCACGAACTCTCGCGGCTCCAGGCCGCACTCGCGCGCCATCATCATCGTCAGCAGCGAATAGGACGCGATGTTGAAGGGGACGCCTAAAAAGACGTCGGCGCTGCGCATGTACAACTGGCAGGAGAGCCCTCCCGCGGCCACCCAGAACTGGAAGAGCAGGTGGCAGGGGGGCAGGCGCATCTCGTCGATTTCGGCCACGTTCCAGGCGCTGACGATGTGGCGGCGCGAGTCGGGGTCAGTCCTGATCTGCTCCAGCACCTGGCTGATCTGGTCGATGCTCCCTCCGTCGGGAGCCTTCCAGGAGCGCCACTGCGAACCGTAGACCGGCCCCAGCTCCCCTTGCTCGTCGGCCCACTCGTCCCAGATGTGCACGTCGTTGTCGTGCAGGTAGGCGATGTTGGTGCTGCCGGACAGGAACCAGAGCAGCTCGTGGATCACCGAGCGCAGGAAGACTTTCTTGGTGGTCAGCAGCGGAAAGCCCTGCCGCAGATCGAAGCGCATCTGGTGGCCGAAGACGCTGAGCGTCCCGGTGCCGGTGCGGTCGCCCTTCTCCACACCGTCGTCGAGGATCCGCTGGAGGAGGTCGAGGTAGGCCCGCACGCCGTCACGCTAGCACCGGGCCGGGGGCGTACCCGGACGGCACGACGGGCTGTCCGGGTACGCCGCACCTGGCGGGTCAGCGGGAGTTCTTGCCGCCCTTGCCGCCCTTGGTGCCGCCGCCGTCCGGCGTGGTCGAGCCGGAGG
>JBFGHG010000350.1:0-4665 GCA_041578395.1 Acidobacteriota bacterium | reverse complement strand
CGCAACGGCCGCTACCGGGCCAGCGGCATCAACCAGGACGGGACCACGGCCCTGACCATCCTGGACCTGGAGAGCGGGCAGCCGGTCTCGCTCGAAAGCCTGCCGGGCGGCGACTTCGGAGCACCCACCTTCTCTCGTGGGGAGCGCTGGACCGCCCTCTACCTGGACGAGGACACCTCGCCCAACAACCTGTTCGTCCTGAACCTGGAGACCGGAGAGAGCCGGCAGCTGACCCGGACGCTGTCCCCGGCCATCGACGCCGCTGCACTGGTGGACGCCGAGGTGATCCGCTACCCGAGCTTCGACGGACTGGAGATCCCCGCCTTCCTGTTGCGCCCGCACGGCGCCTCACCGGAGGACCCGGTCCCCGCCGTCATCTGGGTCCATGGCGGACCCGGGGGGCAGTACCGCACCGGCTACCGCGCCGACATCCAGCACCTGGTCAACCACGGCTACGCCGTGCTGGCGGTCAACAACCGCGGCTCGTCCGGATACGGCAAGACCTTCTACCACGCGGACGACCGCAAGCACGGCGAGGTCGACCTGCAGGACTGCGTCTGGGGCAAGAAGTACCTCGAGCAGCTGGGCTGGGTGGACGGTTCGCGCGTGGCGATCATGGGGGGCAGCTACGGCGGCTACATGGTGGTCGCCGCGCTGGCATTCGAGCCGGAGGTGTTCGACGTGGGCATCGACATCTTCGGCGTCACCAACTGGGTGCGCACCCTGAAGAGCGTTCCCGCCTGGTGGGAGGCGGGACGGCGCGGGCTGTACGGCGAACTGGGCGATCCCGAGAAGGAAGA
Organism: Acidobacteriota bacterium; assembly: GCA_041578395.1. Lineage (GTDB taxonomy): Bacteria > Acidobacteriota > UBA6911 > RPQK01 > JANQFM01 > JBFGHG01. The sequence goes on along the minus strand of JBFGHG010000350.1, from coordinate 3,865 downwards.
GGAGCGTCTGCGCCGCATCTCGCCGCTGTTTCACGCCTCCAACATCCGCAAGCCGCTGCTGGTGGTGCAGGGCGCCAACGACCCGCGGGTCCTGCAGGTGGAGAGCGACGAGATCGTGCAGGCGGTGCGCGCCAACGGGGTGCCGGTCGAGTACATCGTGTTTCCCGACGAGGGGCACGGCTTCCGCAAGAAGGCCAACCGCATCGAAGCTTCGGAGAAGTACGTTCAGTTCCTGGACCGGCATCTAAAGGGCGTGACGGTACCGGCGGCTGAGTGAGAATCCCCCACTTCCTCATTGACCTCCAGCGCGGGGGATGACACAATCCCGCTCGGCAACGAGCCGCCCCCAACTCCGGGAGGAGTCGTGTCCGAGACCTCTTCGAAGCCCCCCGCCGGTCCCACCCGGCTGACCTACCGGGACTTCCTGCAGCTTCCGGACGACGGCAAACGCTACGAGATCCTGGAGGGGGAGTTGGTCGTCACGCCCACGCCCATCACGCGCCATCAACGATTTTCCAAACGCCTGCAATGGGAGCTAATGAATCAGCTGGAACTGATGGGAAAGGGGGAGGTCTTCGACGCCCCCCTGGCCCTCGTACTGGACGACTACAACGTCCTGGTTCCGGACCTGATGTACGTCAGCCGCGAGCGGTCCGAGATCATCGGGGAACACTACCTGTCGGCCGCTCCCGACCTGGTCGTGGAGATCCTCTCGCCCTCCACCGCCTCTCGGGACCGCCTCCAGAAAGCGGCACTCTACGCCCGCTTCGGAGTCCGCAACTACTGGATCGTGGACGGGGACGCCAGTCGGCTGGAGGCCTTCGCCCTGGAGGGGAGCCAGTACCGCCCGGCGCTCTCGGCGGCGGCCCCGGAGGTCGTTGGCACCTCCGACCCGGAGTTGCGGCTCGACCTGGCGGAGATCTTCCGCTGACGCCCGCGCCGCGCCGTTGAACGCCGGCGTCCGCGCTGACATAATGCACCCCAGGCGACGAGCCGCCCCAACTCCAGGAGGAGCCGTGTCCGACACTTCCGCAGGTCCCCCCGCCGGTCCCATCCGGGTGACCTATCGGGACCTGGCCCGGTGGCCGGACGACGGCAGACGCTACGAGATCCTGGACGGGGAGCTGTTCGAGTTGCCGTCACCCACCACGCGCCATCAGCAGGTGTCGATTCGGCTCGCGACGGAGCTGGTGCTGCAATTGGCCCGAACGGGCGCCGGCGAAGTGTGTTGTGCTCCCCTGGACGTCCTGTTGAGCGAGGACACCGTCCTGCAGCCCGATCTCCTCTACGTCCGCAGCGAGCGGCTTTCCATCCTCGAGACGCCGTACGTCAACGGGCCTCCCGACCTCGTCGTCGAGATCCTCTCCCCCTCCACGGCCTCCCGCGACCGGCTGAAAAAGGTCGCGGCGTACGCTCGCTTCGGCGTGCCCAACCTGTGGATCGTCGATCCCGGTTCGAACCGGATCGAGACGTTCTCGCTCGCCGGCGGCCGGTACCGCCGGAGGCTCTCGGCGGCCGCACCCGACCTCGTTCGCTCCTCCGATCCGGCTGTGGAACTCGACCTGGGGGAGATCTTCCGGTAGCGCCGGCCGTCGGACGGCCCCGCAGGCCTCCGCCTGGCTCACTCGAAGATCCGCTGGAATTCGATCGCCTCGGCCGCCATCACCAGCGCGGTCGGGGGCAGCCCCTCGGTCCGGTCCAGCAGCGACTGGTAGTAGGCGCTGTAGTCCTCCACCGATTCCCCCTCTTCCGGCGGACGGATCCCCAGAAAGGCCAGGTGAGAGCCCCGCGACGCCTCGCGCATCACCTGGAAGATGTCCTGCCCGGGGCGGCAGACGAGCACCGAGGACTTGGCCTCCAGCCGGCCCTCCCGCAGGAACTCCTTCTGCCGCATCTCGGCGGGCGGCCTCTCTTCGTTGGAGGTGACGATCGTCTTCAGGTGCAGTTCCGACTGGCGCCACTCGGGACTGGTGGTGAGCATGTAGCCCAGCGCCAGCATCAGGCCGGCGTTGCGGCGCCGCAGTCCCCACCAGACGTCGATGCGGCGGCAGCCCCCGAACGAGGGCGCCGCGTCCCCTTCGCGCACCACCACCAGGTTGCGGCGGCTCTGGGCCACCATCATGATCAGGCGGGCGTACTCATCGAAGTTCGACGCCTCCTCCGTCTCGCCCAGCAGGAAGGTGTTGGGCTCCAGGGGACCGATCCCGTAGTTGCGCACCAGGGATTGCATCCCCTTCATCACCTCGTCGGCGGCCATCACCTCGACCAGCGCGGGGACGCCCCGCTTGCGCAGGTACTCCTTGATGGTGGCACGCAACCGCTCGCGCCGCTCCCCCTTGGCCGCGTCGCCGGTGACGATGGTGGCCACGCTCAGGAAACCGTCACCGTGGGTGATGGCGTCGCCCAGTTCGATCAGGTACCAGCGGGTGGTGGGCGCGCCGCTCAGGACCATGATGTTGGGGCGCCAGGTCCGCTCGTCCGGCGTGGCTTCGTCCAGCCGGTAGACGGCGTAGCGGGCCAGCAGCATCAGCAGGCCGAAACGCATGTCCCCCCAGTGGGCGCGCAGCTGGCGGCGCTCCATCATGTAGAAGACGCCGGCGCACAGGAAGGCGGCGATGAAAGTGGCTCCGGCATTGATCATGAACATCGTGGCCAGGCATCCGAAGGCGCCCAGCATCGAGAGCCACCAGGGAACGCGGAAGGTGGGGCGCCAGGAGGGACTGTTGATCAGGCCCTCGAAGCCGGAGGAGAGGTTCAGCACGCCGTAGGAGGTCAAAAAGAACATCGAGAGGACCGGGCCGATGGCGTTCAGGTCTCCCAGCAGCACCCCGGCCAGGGCGATCAGGAAAGCGGCGCCGGTGGCCACCCGGGGCTCGTCGCCGGGACCGTGGCCGCGCCCCAGAAAGCGGGGCACCACGCCGTCGCGGGCCAGCGCCTGCAGGGTGCGTGGAGCGCCCAGCAGCGAGGCCAGCGCGCTGGAGAGAGTGGCCCCCCAGATGCCGACCAGGATCGCCTCGCCGATCCAGGCGATCTTCTGCAGGACCAGGCTGTCGGTCAGCAGCACTTCGCGCGAGACCAGCCCGTCCAGGAAGACGGGGATGACCATGTAGACCGCCCAGCCGATCACGATCGCCCCCAGCGTGCCCACCGGCAGAGCCTTGGCCGGGTTCTTCAAGTCGCCGGACATGGCGATGCCCGCCTCGATCCCGGTCACGGCCGGAAAGAAGAGCGCGAAGACCGCCCAGAAGCCGACGGTGGCCGGCACTTCCCCGACCGGCTCCAGCGGGGTCTCGGGCGCTCCCCCTGCGAAGAGCGAGATCAGAGAGAAGATGATCGCCCCCAGGATGAAGAACTGCGTCTTGAGGGCCAGGTCGGCGGAGAAGTAGGCCAGCAGCGTCAGCAGCACCAGCGTGCCCACCCCGATCAGCTTGATCGGGACCATGGGCAGCAGGGCGTGGACCGACTCGGCGAAACCGGCGATGTAAAACGACACCACCAGCGCCTGCGAGAAGAACAGGGGCAGCCCGATGGCCGCGCCCGGCTCGAGGCCCAGCGAGCGGGAGATCATGAAGTAGGCCCCGCCGCCTCCCACCTTCATATTGGTGGCGATGGCCGAGATCGAGAGGCCGGTCAGGAAGGTGATCAGCGACGAGATGGTGACGATCAGCAGGGTCTTGCCGAGGCCGGCGTTTCCCAGCACCCACCCCATGCGCAGGTACATGATCACGCCCAGGATGGTGAGGATGCTGGGAGTGAAGACGCCTGTGAAGGTCCCGAACCCGGCGCCTCCGCCGGTCAGCGTGGGGGCCCGGTCCGCTACTGTGGGTGCGCTCGAACTCACGTCGCCTCCCGGCTCACGGGGACT
>JBFGHG010000349.1:0-4666 GCA_041578395.1 Acidobacteriota bacterium | reverse complement strand
CTGTTCGTCCGGGGGCAGCTCCAGTTCCACGCGAAAGGTGCGGCTGGCGGTCTGTCCGCCCGGGTCGATGCGGGCGATTCTGCCCTGCAGTTCCTTGCCCAGCGAATCCAGTTGGACGGCCAGCTCCTGGCCGACCGAGAGGAGCCCGATCAGCGATTCGGGGACGTCGGCGGCGAATTCGTGGCCGCGCAGCGACTCGAGCTCGAGCAGCGGGACGCCGGGCGCCGCCAGATCACCCACGTCCCCCCACTTGGACGCCACCACCCCGGAATAGGGCGCCCGGATCTCCGTGTACGAGCGCTGGGTTTCGGCCTGCGTCACTTCAGCCCGGGCTCGACCGGTGGCCTGGACGGCCTGCTGCTCCCGGGCACGGACCGATTCCAGCAGGGCCCGGGCGCGCCGCAGCTCTCCCTGGGCCGCCTCGTGGCGGCTCGACACCTCGTCGTACTCCTGCGGGCTGACCGATCCCCGCTCCTGCAACTGGGCAAAGCGGTCACGGGTGGTTTCCGCCAGACGGGCCTGGGCTTCGGCGCTGGTCACGGCCTGGGCGGCCGCCTCCCGTGCGCCTTCCGCCTCCTGGACGGCGAATTCTCCCTGCCGGCGCCCGGCCTCGGCCGCCTCCAGCCGGGCACGGGCTTCCGCCCCGTCCAGCTGGAACAAGAGTTGTCCGCGCCTGACCCGGTCACCCACCCGGACCGGAGCGGCCGTAATCGGGGCCAGCATCCGGCTGGACACCGTGGCCCGCTCCCGGGCCTCGACCGAACCGACCACTTCCACCAGCCGTGGAACCGCTGAACGGGTGACCCGGGCCAGCTCCAGATCGAGCGGGGCAGGGGACGGCCGCTCCAGGTCCGCGTGCGGGGTCGAACCGCAGGCGGACGCAGCCAGGACTACGGCCAGTAGGATTGAAACTCGCATTGCCTAGCCTCCCGAAAGAAAAGCCGCCAGATCGGTGAGCCGCCCGCTGCGCTCGAGCAGGCGCGCGTAGCTCACGGTCTGCTGGTAGCGCGCCTCGATCCGGTTGGTCTGGGCCCCCAGCAGGGCCGTCTGCGACCGAAGCAGCTCCGTGATGGTGGTCAATCCGACTTCGTGGCGGTCGCGCACGATGCGCAGCGTCTCGGCCGCCTGGGAAACCGCCGCCGCCGTCACCTCCAGTTGCTGCCGCGCGGCGCGCAGCTGCTGGTAGGCCTCGATGATTTCCAGAGAGGCTTCCTGCTGCCGCTGCCGCTCGAGAGCCTCGGCGGCGCGGACTTCGGCGACGGCCCGGGAGACGCGTGCCGGCCTCCCCTGGTCGAACAGATCCAGCGCCAGGCGCGCTCCCACCGTGAAGTCGGAGCTGCCGCTGGACAGATCGTGGCTGCTGGCGCCGTACTGCGCGAACAGGCTCAGAGAAGGCTGCCACTGGCCCCGCGCCGCATGCAGCGCCAAGCGAGCCTGCTCCGTCCGGGCCCGGGCGGCAGCCAGATCGAAACGCTCCTCCAGGGCCGCGGCCAGCCAGGGTTCCAGCGGCGGCTCCGCGGGCATCCGGGCGGGCAGTTCTCCGGCCGGTTCGACCGGAGCCGCCGGGGGACGGCCCAGGACCGTGTTCAGCGACGCCATCGCGACGGCCAGGGCCCCCTCGGTTGCGATGGCCTGCTGTTCGAATTCGGCGCGCTGCGCCTGCGAGGCCAGCAGGTCCGAGGAGACGAGCAGGCCCTGCTGGACCAGGCTGGCGACGCGCTCTTCCTCGCGCCGGGCGGTCTGGACGGCCTGACGGGCGACTTCGAGCCGCTGGCGGGCCACGATCACGCCGAAAAACGCCTCCACCGTGGCGAGCCGCAGCTGCTGGCGCACCTGCTCGATCTGCAGCTCGGCGACCCGCTCCGTGGAGCGCGCCTGCCCGATGGCCGACGACAGCGCCCGGCGTTGCAGCAGGGGAAGGGCCAGGTCCAGCGAGGTGCGGAAGTTGGAGAGAGACCCCGGGTTGTTGAGCGAGTCGATGGCGAAGTTCTGCGGTCCGAAGCGCCCTTGTTCCAGCAGCGACCCGAAGGCGAACACCGGGTTGTTTCCGTGGGTGTAGACCTCGGAGAGGCTCAACCGCGGCCAGCGCCGCGACTCGGCCTCGCGCCGTCCGTACAGGGCGGACTGCAGGCCGGCCTCGGCGGCCTCTGCCAGCGGATGGTTCTCCAGCGCCAGCGCTGCGGCCTGCTCCAGGGTCAGAGCCGGGGAGGGGGGAAACCCCTGCTGGCCGGGCAGGCTCGAGGTGAACACTGCCGCCAGCACGGCGGCCAGGAACGTCCTGGAGCCCTTTCGAGCCGCTGTGTGGTGTGTGAACCCTCTTCTCTTCATGATGCATGTATGTTCTAATAGGCATATGGGCAAAGTCAAGCGCAAAAGTGGAGGCCGGACGGCGGAAAAAGAGGTTGCCGCCCGCTCCCCCTTTCTTTTATGCTTGTTTAGGCAACTGGCGATCACTGGGAGACGGCGAGCCATGGAGACACCACACGACGGCAGGGCGATGACGGACGAGGCGCTCCGGCTGGTCGCCCAGCGCTTCAAGGCACTGAGCGAACCCACCCGCCTCAAACTCCTGATGTCGCTCGAAGAGGGCGAGAAGACCGTCAGCGAACTGGTGGACGCGGCGGGGACCGGGCAGGCCAACGTCTCCCGCCAATTGCAGCAGCTGGCCGCCGCCGGTATTCTGGGGCGGCGCCGGGATGGCCTCAACGTCTACTACCGGATCGTCGATCCGGCCGTCTTCCAGTTGTGCGAGGTGGTGTGCGGCAGTCTGCAGAGTCATTTCGAAAAACAGGTGAAGGCCCTCACCTGAGCCCTCGCGCCGGAGTGCACCAACGGGCGCCCCGGGTCGGCCGGGCCCGGCTGGAAGAGGCGCTGCGGGAACTGGCCGCCTCGGGATTCGATCCCCGCTGGGGCATTCACCGGCCCGATTCGCTGGCCTGGGAGATCAACCGCGAGAACGTGCTCTTTCTGGGCGGAGGCTGCGCGGCGCTGCTGCAGCTGGCCCATCCGGCCGTGGCCAGCGCGATCGCCCAGCACTCGCGAACCCGCGGGGACGTCTGGGGGCGCTTCTGGCGGACCTTCCGCAACGTCTGGGCGATGTCCTTCGGAGACTTCGAGCAGGCCGCCAGCGCAGCCCGGCGTGTACACGCCATTCACAGCCGCGTGTTCGGGCCGCTGGAACCGGGCACGGGAGCCGGGCCGGCGGCCTCCTACCGGGCCAACGACCCCTCTGCGCTGCTGTGGGTGTACGCCACCCTGCTGGACACGTCCATTCAGGTGTTTCAGCTGGTGGTGCGGCCGCTGTCGGAAGCGGAGAGGGACCGCTACGTGGTCCAGTCGCACGCCTTCGCGCGGCTCTTCGGTATTCCCCGGGAGCTGCTGCCCCCCACCCATGCCGAGTTCGCCGGCTACATGCGGCGAATGGCCGAATCCGCCGAAATCGACGCCTGGCCGCCGGCCCGGTCGATGGCGGACTACCTGCTGCACCGGCCTCCGCCGGGACTCGGTCCCTGGGCGGCCTGGTACCGGGTGATGACCGCCGGCCTGCTGCCGCCGCGGCTGCGCCAGGGGTTCGGGCTGCCTTTCGGGACAGAGGAGCGCCGCCGTTTTGGCCGCTCCATCGGCACCCTGCGCCGCTGGCTGCCGCGACTGCCGGGCTTGGTCCGCTTTCTGCCCGCCTATCACGCGGCCCGCCGGCGGGTGCGGCACCCCTGCCGGGAGGCGCGTTGATGAGCGATCGAGAGGCTCACTCGCCGGGCATGGCTCGGCAGCTGGAAATCTACCTCCGGGGAAGCAGCGGCGGGCCGGCCGAGTTTCCCGCCTCCCTGCAGGGTTGGAAAGAGCGCGCCCGGGAGCGGCTGGCGCCGGAGGCGTTCGCGTACGTGGCCGGGGGAGCGGGCGGGGAGGACACCATGCGCGCCAACCGCGAGGCCTTCCGCCGCTGGCGGATCGTCCCGCGCTTCCTGCGCGACGTCTCGCGCAGGGACCTGAGCTGCCGGCTGCTGGGAGAGCGGCTGGCGGCCCCCCTGCTGCTGGCCCCCATCGGAGTTCAGGGGATCCTGCACGAGGAAGGGGAGCTGGCCGCTGCCCGGGCCGCGGCTTCTTGCGGCGTGCCCTTCGTGGTGAGCACGGTCTCCTCCCGTCCGCTGGAGGAGGTCGCCCGGGCGATGGGCCCCGCTCCCCGCTGGTTTCAGCTCTACTGGAGCCGCAGTGACGAGCTGGCGGCCAGCCTGGTGCGCCGGGCCGAGCAGGCCGGCTACTCCGCCCTGGTGGTCACGCTGGACACGTCGCTGCTGGCCTGGCGGGAGCGGGACCTGGATTGCGCCTACCTCCCCTTTCTGCAAGGCCAGGGACTGGTCAACTACTTCAGCGACCCGGTCTTTCGAGCCATGCTGGCGGCGCCGCCCGAAGAGGACCCAGCGGCGGCGATCCAGTGTTTCGGCCGCGTGTTCGGCAATCCCGCGCTCACCTGGGAGCACCTTTCTCTCCTGAAGGAGCAGACCCGCCTGCCGATGCTGCTCAAGGGGATCCTCTCGGGAGACGATGCCGCCCGCGCCCTGGATCACGGAACGGACGGCGTGATCGTCTCCAACCACGGCGGGCGGCAGCTGGACGGCGGGCTGGCCGCGCTGGACGCGCTTCCCGAGGTGGTGCAGAGGGTGCAGGG
>JBFGHG010000348.1:0-4669 GCA_041578395.1 Acidobacteriota bacterium | reverse complement strand
GGGTCTGCGCAACGGTCAGCTGACCATGTTGTGCGTGGTCTGCTACATGGGCCGCGTCAAGCCCCACGAAATGGAGAAGATCCTGCAGATGGACGCCTCCACCATCAGCCGCAACGTCCGGCGCCTGGAGAGCCGGGGGTGGCTGCGCACGCTGCCGGCCCGTGACCAACGCTCTCACTGGGTGGCCCTCGAGCCAGCCGGGCTGCGCCAGATCGAGGAGGCTCTTCCGGCCTGGGAAGAGGCCCAACAGCGCGCACTCCAGTTGTTGGGAGAGTCGGGGGCCGCATCTCTCGAACAGGCCTCCCGGGGAATCCTCGAAGAGATCGTCCAGCAAGCCCCGCCTCCCCGCGACCCCTCCCCGTCCCGGTAGTGGTAGAGTTGCTGCCGGATCGAGACGTAAAACCCCGGGGGGAGCCGTGCACAGGTATCGAGCCGATGTCGTGATCGCCGGCGGCGGTCTGGCCGGGATCGTGACCGCCTGGGAACTGCTCGAGCACGGCTCGTCGGTGCTGCTGATCGACCAGGACCGCCGGGAGCGTTTCGGCGGCCTGGCCCGCGAGTCCTTCGGCGGCGTCCACCTGATCGGCACTCCGCAGCAGCGAAGGCTGGGCCTGCGGGATTCCCCAGAACTGGCGTGGCGCGACTGGGAGAGCTGCGCGGCCTGGCCCGCGGGCGGCGAGCACTGGCCCCGGCAGTGGGCGCGCCGCTACTGCGAGCGCTCCCTCCCCTGGATCTATGAATTCCTCCACGCGCGGGGCATCCGCTTCCTGCCGGCGGTGAACTGGCCCGAGCGCGGCTGGGAGCGGCCCGGCAATTCCCTGCCCCGCTGGCACGTCGCCTGGGGGACCGGCCACGAGATCGCCTGCCGCTGCATCCACGCCCTCGAGGAGCATCCCCGGGCCGGAGGGCTGCAGCTGCTGTTCGAGCACGAGGTCACGGCTCTGGTGAAGCAGGCCGGGCGCGTCGTGGGCGTGACCGGGCGCGACCTGCCCGAGGACTCCGGCTTCGAGGCCCGCTGCGAGCACGTCGTGATCGCCTCGGGCGGCATCGGAGGCGGCGACCTCGAGACGATCCGGCGGCACTGGCCTCCGGACCTGGCCGGACCACCCGCCGTCCTGCTCAACGGCGCCCACCGCTTCGGAGACGGGCGCCTGCATCGCCGCGTGGCGGACGCGGGAGGCCGCCTGACCCACCTGGACCGCCACTGGCTCTACGCCGCCGGCGTGCACCACCCCGCCCGGCGGGTCCCCCACGACGGTTTGAGCCTGGTGCCTCCCCGCTCGGCCCTCTGGTTCGACGCGCTGGGCCGGCGCATCGGGCCCCGCCCCCTGGTCCCCTACACCGACACCCGCCACCTGGTGAAGACCATCCTGGAGCAGCCGGGCCAGTACTCCTGGCAGGTGCTCAACTGGAAGATCGCGATCCGGGAGCTGGCCGTCTCCGGCTGCGACTACATGGAGGCGTTCCGCCACAAGAAGCGCCTGCTGCTGCTGAAGTCGCTGCTGCTGGGCAACCGCGCGCTGGTCAGGCGGCTGATGGCGGAGTGTCCCGAGGACGTCGTCACCGCCGGCTCGCTGGAGGAGCTGACCGCGAAGATGAACGAGCGGAGCCTGGGGGAATGCCGGGTCGATTGCGAGCGGATGCGCCGCGACATCGAAGCCTACGACCAGCAGATCGAGCGCGGGCCGGCCTTCTTCAACGACGAGCAGCTGCGCTGGCTGGTCCAGTTCCGGGCCTACCGGCCCGACCGCCTCCGCACGTGCAAGTTCCAGAAGATATTGGATCGGCGGGCCTTTCCCCTGATCGCAATCCGTGAGTTCATCCTCACCCGCAAGAGTCTGGGCGGCATCCAGACCGACCTCGATTCGCGGGTGCTGGACGCCGACGGGGAGCCGATTGCCGGCCTGTACGCCGTCGGGGAGGCGGCCGGCTTCGGGGGCGGCGGCATCCACGGCCGGGGCTCGCTGGAAGGGACCTTTCTGGGCAGCTGCGTCTTGACGGCACGCGCCGCCGGCCGCAGCATCGGTACAGGGAGCGCGACGTGACTCGAAAAACGACCAATCCACCCGTCGCGGCGGCGGCGGCACCTCCGGCCAGAAAGAGCAGCGGCGCGCGGCTGGCGCGCTGGGCGCTGGAACAGCTCCCCGTCACGCACACGATGGGGATCCCCGGGGTCCACAACACGGAGCTGTACGACGAACTGGGCCTCTCGGAGAAGATCCAGCCCGTCCTGGTGACCCACGAGGCGGGCGGCGCCTTCATGGCCGACGCCATCAGCCGGACTTCGCCCGTGGGAGCGATCGGCTGCCTGCTGATCGTGCCGGCCGCCGGCGTGACCCACGCCATGAGCGGGATCGCCGAGGCCTACCTGGACGGCATCCCCATGCTGGTGCTGACCGGAGGCGTGCGCACCGATTTGCCCTTCGGCCACCAGCTGCACCAGATCGACCAGCAACGCCTGCTGGCGGGAGTCACCAAGAGCTTCCGGCGGGTCGAGGATCACGCCGGGATCGTCCCGGCCATCTTCGACGCCTACCGGGCGGCGGTCTCGGGCAAACCGGGCCCGGCCGCCGTGGAGATCCCCGTCAACCTGCAGCTCTTTCGCGGCGACCCCGGCAGGCTCCCCTCCTCTCCCCGGCTCGATTCCCCGCCGGCGCCCGACGGGAAGCTCCTGGAGGAGGCGGCGGAGCTGCTGGCGGGGGCCCGGCGGCCGGGCATCTTCGTCGGCTGGGGCGCGGTCGATAGGGCGGCGGAGATCGCCCAGATCGCCGAACTGCTGGCGGCTCCCGTCGCCACGACGCTGCAGGGATTGAGCGCCTTCCCGGCGGACCATCCGCTGCACACCGGAATGGGGTTCGGACCGGCGGCGGTGCCGGCCGCCGAGAACGCCTTCCGCGACGTGGACGCCCTGCTGGCCGTGGGCACCGCCTTCGGCGAGATCCCCACCGGCAGCTACGGCTGTCCCGTCCCGGAGGCGCTGGTGCACGTGGACATCGACCCGCGGGCGATCGGGCGCAACTATCCGGCCCGGGTGGGAATCGCGGCGGACGCCGCGGTGGCGGTCCCGGCGCTGCTCGAGGAGCTGAAATCAAGGGTCCCGGACCGGGCCCGCCTCCGCACGGACCTGCAGACCCGGATTGCCGCGGACAAGGAGGCCTACCAGGACCAGTGGCTCGAGCACCGCGCAGACGGGGTCAACCCGGCGGTCTTCCTGCGGGAGTTGCGTTTGCAACTGGAGCGGGACGCGATCCTGGCGGTGGACGACGGCAACCACACCTTTCTGGCCGCCGAGCTGTACCCGGTGCTCGAGCCGCGCACCTTCATCTCGCCGACCGACTTCAACTGCATGGGCTACTGCGTGCCGGCCGCCATCGGCGCCAAGCTGGTCAACCCCGCCCGCCAGGTGGCGGGAATCGTGGGCGACGGGGCGCTGCTGATGACCGGAATGGAGATGCTGACGGCCAGCTCGCACGGTACCGGCGTGGCGCTGTTCGTCTTTCACGACGGCGAGTTGAGCCAGATCTCCCAGGGCCAGCAGATCCCCTACAACCGCAAGACCTGCACGGTGCTGGGCGACATCCGCGTGGAGGGCATCGCCACCGCCACCGGCGCCCGCTTCCTCTCTCTCGAAAACGACGGCCAAGCGGGCGCCGTGATCGCCGAGGCCCTGAAGACGGCCGAACAGGGACGGCCGGTGCTGGTGGACGTGCGCGTCGACTACTCCCGGCGCACCCGCTTCACGCAGGGGGTGGTCAAGACCGTCCTGAAGCGCTTCCCCCCCGGCGACAAGTTCCGCTTCATCGGCCGGGCTTTGTGGAGGAAGTTGAGGGGCTGAGGTGGGACGGGTATCCCTGCCCGTCATTCCGGGCACCAGGATCGCAGCCTGGAAGGCTGCGCCACGCTCAACCGTGGCCGAAGAGGGGCTCGCCCTCCACGGCGGCCCGGGCCACCAGCAGCGCTCCCTGCTCGGGAGGTTGGGCGGGCCGGATCACCCGTGCTTTCGGGAGCATCTCGCGCAGATGCCCCGTGAAGCACTCCCGCAGCCGTTCGCTGTGCAGGAAGACGCCTCCCGCGGTGGCCACCGGGAAGTCGGCGTCCTGCTCCCCCAGCGACTCCACCACCGCCCGGGCCGCCCCCGCCAGCTGGAGCCCGGCGTCGCTGATCAGCTGCCGCGCCACCTCGTCTCCCTCCTCGGCCGCTTCCAGCACCACCGGCAGCAGCGCGGCGATCTGGGTGTGGTTGAGCTGGCCGCGGTGCAGCAGCGGAATCACGTCGGCGATGGTATTGAGAAACAGCTCCTTCGCCACCATGTCGCGCAGCCGGGTGGGGGCGCCGCGGCCGTCGAAGTCCTGCAGAGCGGCCATGACCCCGCGCCGCGCGATGTCGTAGCCGCTGCCTTCGTCGTCCAGGATATGGCCCCAGCCGCCCGCCCGGGCCCGCTCCCCCTTGCGGTTGACTCCCAGAGCGATCGAGCCGGTGCCGGCGATCACGATCACGCCCGGCCGCCGCCCGGTGGCGCCGATCAGGGCCACCAGCGCGTCGTTCTCCACCACCAGGTGGTCGGCCGGCAGAATCTGCCGCAGGATCTCCGCCATGACGCGGGAGTCCTCGGCCCGGTCGACCCCCGCCAACCCCGCGCACACGCCGACCACGTCTTGGGGCCGCAGTT
>JBFGHG010000347.1:0-4675 GCA_041578395.1 Acidobacteriota bacterium | reverse complement strand
CGCCAGGACTCGAACCTGGAGGGCAGGCCCTGCTCCCTCCAGAAGGGAACCGTGGCGGAGACGGTGGCCCAGAGGCGGTTGAAGCGCTGCAGTTGCCAGCGGGCTGCCTCGGAATCGCTCCAGCGGCGGTCGTAGAACTCGCCGGCGCGTTGCAGAGACGGCAGCAGGCGGCGCTCGCGAACAGCGGCGGCCCATCGCAGCGGGATCACGAGACGGCACCCTCCGCGCGCCGCGGCGCCGGCCCGTCCGGGCGGCCTCGCCCGTCCAGGAAGACCCGGGCCCACCATTCCACGGCCAGACTGATCCAGAGCGCCTCTGCCGGCGAATCGTCACCCGCTTCGACCGACCGCCACCAGCTCTCGAGCGGGCCGGCTTCCAGGAGCCCGCGGCGCCGGATGCCGGGCAGCAATTCCTCGCGCACCCGCGCCCGCAGGCCCTGGTCGCGCAGGAAGGTGCCCAGCGGCATGGAGAAGCCGCGCTTGGGCCGATACGCAAAGCGGTCGCCGAACGCGCGCCGGGCCACCTTCTTGAGCAACACCTTGGTGCCGCGGGACCGGAAACCGGCCAGGCTCAGCGGGGCCGACGCCAGGTCCCCGGCCGGCAGCGAGAGGCAATAGCCGACGAAGCGGTCGTCCAGGTACGGCACGCGGGTCTCGAGCGATTCGGCCATGCACATCTTGTCCTGCCGGACGAGCAGATCGGGCAGGTAGCTCTGCATCTCGTAGCGCTGGCAGCGCTCGAAGAAATCGCCAGGCTGACGCTCGAGCAGCGCCCTCCGCCGCTCCAGGGCCTGCTCGAGGTCGACCCGGGGCCGGACCCGGGCCAGCGCGGCGGGCGGGAAAAAGGCGGCTTCCAGCAGGTACCAGCCGGTGGGGTCGCGGAGGGCGGGCCCGAAACGGTCGCGCAGCTTGCCCCCCAGACCGGGCCAGCGGCCGATCCAGGGGAGCGCCAGCCGGATGGGAGTCAGCAGCCGCGCGTAGAGGAGCCGGGTGTAGCCGGCCAGCAGTTCGTCGGCGCCTTCGCCCGACAGCAGCACGGTGACGCGCCGGCGGGCCTGGCCCGCCAGCCGCAGCAGGCCGAGCGAGTTGGAATGGGTCGGCGGCAAATCCAGGTGCCAGGCCGCCCGCTCCAGGTTGGCGGCCACGAAGGGACCGTCCAGCCGGGTGCTGAACCCCCTGAGCCCGGAGACCTCCAGCGCGTGCCGCACCCAGGGTTCTTCCGAGTGCAGCGGGTCGTCGAACAGCACCGAATAGGCGTCCAGGTCGCCCTGCCGGGCGCGTCCGGCCAGCAACGCGATCAGCGAAGAGTCGACGCCGCCCGACAGCTGGCAGCCGATCGGCGCATCGCCCACCAGATGGCGATCGATCCCCGCCTTCAGCTCCTGCTCCAGCCGCGCCGGGCTGCTGCGTGCGCGGCTGCCGTTGCGGGAGCGGCGGGGAATCTCCCAGTAGCTCCTCTCGGCGACCCCCTCGGGGCCGACCTCGAGCCACCGTCCGGGCTGCAGCATCCGTACGCCCCGCAGCAGGCCCTCGCTGCCCACCGTCGAGCGGAAGATCAGGAACTCGTCGAGGCGCTCGGGATCCAGTTCGGCCTGGAATCCGGGGTGGCCCAGAAACGACTTGATTTCGGAGGCGAACAGCAGCGTGCCCCCCGCGGCCCGGTACCAGTAGAGAGGTTTGATGCCCAGCCGGTCCCGGGCCAGGTAGAGGCGCCGGTCGACGAGGTTGCCCATGAGCAGTGCAAACATCCCCTCCAGCTGCTCCAGGGCCTGCCGGAACCCGAGTCGGCGGCACAGTTGCAGCACCACCTCCGTGTCGGAGCCGGTACGGAAGCGGTACCCCTCGGCGCTCAGCCGGCGGCGGTGATCCGCGGCGTTGTAGATCTCGCCGTTGAACGCGACGAAGGACTTGCGGTCGGGGGACCAGAAGGGCTGGTCGGCCCCCCGGGTGGGGTCCTGGATGCGCAGCCGGTTGACCCCGACGCCTCCTTCCAGTCCCTCTCCTCCGGCCGCCCCCTGCGAGCCGGGCCGGCCCCGGCCCGAGCGCAGGGAGAAGAAAGCCAGTCCCGTCGCGTCGGGGCCGCGGTGGCGCTGCAGGCGGGTCATCTCCCGCACCACTCCCGGCTCGAGGGAAGAGCCGTCGCAGTTGTAGACTCCGGCGAATCCGCACATCAGTCGGAACCCTCCAGCAGCGGCTCGAGCACCCCCCGCAAGCGCGAGCGGAAGTGCTCCGCCGTGAAGTGGGCATGCAGGCGGCGGAAACCGGCTTCTCCCATCCGGCGCGCGGACTCCGGCGCGTCCAGAAGGCCGTCCAGGGCCGCCGTCAGCTCCTCCGGATTCCAGGGATCGCTCACCAGCACCCCCGTTTCACCCTCCGAGATCACTTCTTCCGCTCCCTGGTCGCGGCAGCCCAGGCACGCCTTTCCGTAGTTCATCGCCTCCAGATAGGCCAGGCCGAAGCCCTCCTGCAGGCTGGGCATGACGAATGCGTAGGCTCGCCGGTAGAGGCGGGCCAGCTCCGGCACGGGCACGTGTCCCGGCAGGAACACCGCGGAGGCCACCCCCAGCTGGGCCGCCGTGCGGGCCAGCCGGGCCCGCTCCTCTCCGGGCCCGGCCAGGACCAGCTGCAGGCCGGGGTGTCCGGGCAGCAGCCGGGGCAGCGTGCGCAGCAGGGGGTGGTGCCCCTTGAGGCGCTCTGCAGGCTCCATGCGGGCCGTCATCAGAAGCATGCGCTCACCCAGCCGGCGCCGGCGGCCGTCCACGGCCTGGAGCCACAGCGGCTCCCCCGGGCCGGGCCGGATCTCCCGCTCGAGCGGGAACCGGGGAGAGAGTCCCAGCCAGCAGACCTGGGCCCGGAGGCCGGGCATCCGCTCCTTCATCTTGCCCAGGGTGAAGTGCGAATTGGCCAGGCAGAGCCGGGCCCGGCGAAGGACGACGGCATCCAGCGGCCGCAGGTCCTTCCAGTACTCCCAGCCGTGCGCGAACACGACCAAGCGGGCTTGGCGGGCGAGCATCAGCGGCAGCATCGGCCGGGCCAGACGCAGGTAGTCGAACAGGTAGAGCCTCCTGGCCGAGAAGCCGCGCAACATCGCGGCGGCGAGTCCCAGCTTGCGGTGGCGGAACCCCCGGAAGCCGATTTCGGGGGGCAGCGTGCAGGGGCGGTCTTCGTCGCGTTCACGGTAGCTGAGGACGCTCGCGCCGCAGCCCGACTGGCGCGCCAGCTCCGCCAGCACCTCCAGGACGTTGAGGTTGACCGCGGAGACCCCGCCCTCCACGGCGGAGGCGCCCGACATCACGAACTGGAAGCCCTCCGGCGGAACGCGCAGCCCGTCCGCCGGACTCGAATCGGGCACTACGAGGGCCTGCGCCTGCAGCCGACTCACGACCTGGACGCCCCTCCTGGCTGCGGCGGACCCACCCATTCCCAGTCCTCCGACGGGTGGTAGACCCGCGGCAGCCTCTCGAGCCGGCGCACGTCGGCCTGCTTTTCGGCAGTCACCACAATGGTCGTGTTGAACAGTTCCCGTACGGCCCGGCCCGGCAGCCGGGAGAACCAGCGGTAGATCCGCTGGCGGCCGGTCAACCGGTAAGGGTTGGAGTACTCGCAGGCAGTGACCCGGAACCCGCACAGCCCGATGAGGTCCACCAGGCCTTCACCGGTGAAGAGGTAGCTGTGCCTTTCGTAGACGTGGCTCCGGTAGCTGGCCGTGGGAGAGCGGCGGCGCAGCGGGTTGCTGAGCTGGGCGCCGTTGGGCGTGCTCACCAGCAGTTTTCCTCCCACTGCAAGCCAGCGGTTGGCATTGAGAAAGAGCAGGTGCGGCGCGCGCACCAGGTGCTCCACGATCTCGCAGGCCAGGACGGTATCCGGGCGCTCCGGCAAGTCCAGCAGGGTCCGCTCGATGTTGGCCGAATAGTTGGGGAAGCTCTGCTCCCGCCCGGACCGGGTCCGCAAATGCAGGACCCGCTTCGAGACGGGAATCTCGTCGGGCCACTGCGTGACCTCCTCGGCTGAAATCGTGGCGCACACTTCGAAACGCGTGTCGTCCACCAGCGCCGCCGTCATCACCCAGGGATGGGCTCCTACTTCCACCACCCTGCGGGCTCCCAGCCGGGCCAGCCGCTCGAGCGTCGCGCCGATGCGGATCTCGTGATACGACCCGTAGTGGCCCGCTTCGACGGCCCGCCCGTCGATCCAGAAGAGGCCATTACGCGAAGCAGTTTCCGAGGGCATTCGTCTCCCGGTCAAAGTCTGTCGGAGGGGCCCGGTGGCCGCAGCGGTGGCGCCCACCGGGGAATCGTTCCGGGCCGGGGACGGTACACCCGGCGCTGCCGGCGGCGCCCCGGGATCGGCGAGCTTCCGGACAGGTACGAATGGAGCAGCGGTCCCACCAACACCAGGATCGCCGTGAACATCACGCCGGATTGGATCAGCCCTCCCAGGTCTTTCGCGATTTCCCCCTCGTAGCTCGTGAAATGTCCGAGGAAAATGATCGTCACCGCGCCGCAAAAGAGGCTGAAGGAGGGGGCGAACAGGATCATGGCGCGGTACAGCAAGCCGATGAGCATTCCGTAGCCGAGCAGCGCGAGGAACATGCCGTAGCGCCCGAAGTCGATGTAAAACTGTCCCATGTAGGTCAGGCCCACCGAGGTCTGCAGCTCTTCTCCCGCCACGTCCAT
>JBFGHG010000346.1:0-4678 GCA_041578395.1 Acidobacteriota bacterium | reverse complement strand
TCAATGTTCAAGTAATCTTCAATCTTCAATTTTCAATGTTCAAACGGCTAAAGTGATGAGGCAGGTGCGGTTGATTTGGTTGCAGGCCTGGAAGGATTTGCGGGTGGAGTACCGCTCGCGGCAGGCCTTCCTGACGACGCTCTTCTATGCGCTGTTGATCCTCATTATTTTCAATTTTGCGTTCGACCCGGGCAGTCCTGCCACTCGTGAAGCTGCGCCGGGGATCCTCTGGGCTTCTTTGATCTTTCCGGGGGTGATTCAGTTGAACCGGTCGTTTCAGGCCGAGGCGGAAGAGGGGACGCTGTACGGGATCGTGCTCTCTCCCGTGGACCGGGGGGTGATCTTCCTCGGGAAGCAGCTGGCCAACTGGATCTTCATGCTGGCCATCGACCTCTTCATTCTGGTCGCCTTCGTGGTATTTTATAACTTCGGTTTCAGCGCGAGCCTGCTCTGGATCGTACTGCTGCTGGTGCTGGCGACGGCGGGCTTCACGGCGGTCGGGACGGTGTTCGCCGCCATGCTGAGCAGCATCCGGGGACGCGACGTCCTGCTGCCGGTGCTGCTCTTTCCGATCCTGGTTCCGATCATCGTGGCGGCGGTCAACGCGACCCAGGAAGTGCTGCTGATCGGGGAATTCGAGTTTTTCGAAAAATGGGTGCAACTGCTGGTCTCCTTCGACGTGATCTACCTGGCGGCCGGCTTTCTGGTGTTCGACTATGTGGTTGGAGAATAGCAAGCAGTTCCTGGCAACGGCGAGCCGGCTTCTGAAGGTCAGCGGCTGGATGCTGCTGCCCCTGTACCTGCTGATCGTGATCGCGCTGTGGGGGGCCTTCCTGTACGCTCCCCTTCCGGATCGGCCCGGCGCGGACCCGGCGGCCATCCAGGCGCTGGGGGACGTCCAGCGGATCTTTTATTTCCACGTGTCCTCGGCGATGAACTCGTTTCTGGCCTTCTTCCTGGTCTTCATCGGGGGAGTCGCCTACCTCGTCACCCGCAACGAGAAGTGGGACGCGTTTTCCGCGGCTTCGGCCGAAGTGGGCATCTTCCTCACCACGATCGTGCTGACCACCGGGCCCATCTGGGCCAAGCCGGAATGGAACACCTGGTTTCCCTGGGGGGACCCGCGGGTGATGACCGAATTGGTGCTGCTGCTGATCTTCATCGCCTACTTCATCCTGCGGGCCAGCCTCCCCGAGGGGGAGAAGAAGTACAAGTTCGCCGCGGTGTGCGGGATCATCGGGTTTCTGGACGTCCCCATCGTCTACCTCTCGATCCACCTGCTGCGGACCCTGCACCCTGTGGTGATCACCGCCACCGAGATCCGGCTCGATCCGATGATCCGGCAGGCGTGGCTGATGGCGCTGGTGGCGATCATGGTGTTGACCGTGGTGCTGGTCCTGTTGCGGACTTCGATGCGGCTGCATCACCGCGCGGCGCAGGAAATGAGGCAGCAGCTGCGGGAACGGAGGGCGAGAGCGGCATGAACGGAAACGACTATCTCTTTGCGGCCTACGCCGTCATCTGGACGATCCTGTTCGTCTACCTCTTCTTCCTCCACCGGCGGCAGCGCCAGGTGGCCCGCGAGCTGCAGGAAGTCTCCGAGACGCTGGAGCGCCGTAGCCTCGGCGACTGATCCGCGCCGGCCGGGCGGGCTATGATGGTCTCGATGAGGACGATCGCCGCGATCCTGTGTCTGTGTGGCACGGGCATCCTGCCCGTGATGGCCGCCGAGCGCGAGGCCGTCTTCTTCTCCTTTTCGGCCAAGGACCGCCACGACATCTTCGTCCGCGACCTGAAGCGCGGGGAGGTCACGGTGCTGGTGGACGGCGAGCCGGCCGAGGTCCGCTTCTTCGCCTACCAGGACGTCCGCACGGCCGTGGCGCTGGTGCTCGAAAACAGCCCCCGCACGGCAAAGTACCGCAAGAGCCACCCCCAGTTCGGGCGCGTCAACCTGCTGGACCGCATCCGTTTCCGCCTGCTGGACGACTTCCTGGAACCGCTGGTGGACACCTCCAAGGTCCTGGTGGCGGACTTCTACAAGGACCTCGAGATTCGCGAACACTTCACCGACGACCTCTACGCCCTGCGGGCGGCGCTGGACGCGATGGAGCCCAACGTGGCCTTCGTCGACAAGGAGCGGATTCCGGTGGGGAGGATGCTGGCCCGCAGCGTCCGCCTGCTGGCCGAGAGGCCCGAACGCCGCAAGGTGCTGGTCTTCTTCACCACCACCATCGACACCGAGTCGGTGGCCGACCTCGAGGAGTACCAGGAGATGCTGCGCTATTCGGACGTGGACGTCTTCGTGGTCTCCTTCGCGCACCGGAACGTGGGCGGCGCCGGCTACAGCCACGCCGAGCGCGTCAATCGCTTCTACTTCCGCAAACTGACCGAGGAGACCTCCGGGGAGCTGTTTCTGGCCGGCGAGTACGTCTTCCTGGACGAGCTGATGAACCAGCTGCGGGGACGGCTCGAGCACGTCTACACGGTCGGCTTCTACGCCCGCCCGGAGCGCCACCCCAAGGCCCGCCAGCTCGAGGTCCGCCTGGCGCGGGAGCGCTGTGACGTCAGTCACCGGCGAACCATCTACTACTGAATACAATTCTTCCCTGGGTGCGGAGACAGCCGGCAGATCGGGCCGCAAGGTCCGTCAGGCCTGGGTTCGGGGCCGCTGCGGCGATCGGGAAAAGGGATGCGAGGCCAACGCGGATACAGCTTCATCGAATTGCTCATGGTGACGGCGGTGCTGGCGCTGCTGGCCGGCATGGCGGTGCCTCACCTGCAGCGGATCAAGATCACCTCGCAGGAGAAGGTGGCCCTGGCCAGCCTGCGCACGATCTTCTCGGCACAGGCCACGCACCACGCTCGCTTTCAACTCTACGGAGACATGAACGCGCTGGTGTCCAACGAGTTTCTGGACGACAGCCTCGCTTCGGGGACCAAGTCCGGCTACTCGTACACCATCGGGAGCGTCGACGCGTCTCAGTTCACCGCCGTGGCCGTGCCGATCGAGCAGGGCGTGAGCGGAGAGAAGGGGTTTTACATCGACGCCACCGGCGTCATCCGCTTCACCGATGACGGGTCGCCGCCCACGGCGGCGTCTCCCCCGTGGCAGTGAGGTGGGACAGCCTTCCAGGCTGTGATCCGGAATGACGGGCAGGGATGCCCATCCCACTTTCGGAATGAAGGGCAGGATGCCCGATCCAAGTAACGATGAGGAGGGTGCGCCTGTAAACAGATACGCCTCGCCGGGCCGCGAGGACGGGAGGACCGCTGACGGGCCGTGCGGGTCGGGGCCTTGGGACCGCATCCCAGGTCCGGACTGGCAGCCGCTCCGGCTGCCGTCACCAGGCGGGATCGAAGCCTGGTAAAGCCCTGGACGACCGTCTCAACGGGGGGAGCCGAACACCGGCCGGAAGGTCGGCGCAGGGTCCTGCCGCTGCGACCGGGCGAGGCGCGAATTGCGAGGTTGCCGCACAGGTTTTTGCGAAAACCAGAGAGGAAGCCCGCGAATCGCGACGACGTCCGGGGGGATCAGCCCGCCTGACGCCAGCGCTGCATCGATTCGAGTGTGTGGTGGCGCAGTTTGCGCAGCGCGCTGGTCTCCAGGTGATCCCACAGTTCGGGATCGACCTCGTCACTGGTAGCGGTCGCGGTGAGTTCCAGGCCGTAGCGGCTCTGGATTACGGCAAGTTCTTCCGGGGTCAGTCGTTCGCTGTTCTGTGACATTGCAACCTCCAGCATTCCCTCTATGCAAGAGCCGTGCCCGAAAATTCGGCCCGTTTGGGGCTCTCTGGGCCCTTTTCATGCGGTTTTCCGTCAACCGCTTGACGAATCTCGTCACTCTGCGACGCTGAATTAGACGATTTCCCGGCCCGGAAAGTTTCGTGACCCGAGGTGGCGCGGGCATCCATGCCCGTGATTCCGGACGGTGAACGGCGTGGGAAGACCGCCGTACCTTGACACCCTCCGGCTCAAATCTTATATTCCGACCGGACTAAACAAGATTGACGGGATCGGGGCGAAGCTCGACGTTCGCCTCCTTTTTTTGTGGATACGAGTTCAGGAGGACTTTTTGATGGGCAAGATCATAGGAATCGATTTGGGCACCACCAATTCGGTGGTGGCGGTGATGGAAGGGGGCGAGCCGACGGTCATCACCAATCCGGAAGGGTCGCGGCTGACGCCGTCCGTGGTGGCCGTGACCAAGAGCGGCGAGCGCCTGGTCGGCCAGGTGGCCAAGCGGCAGGCGGTGACTAATCCCGACAACACGATCTACTCGATCAAGCGCTTCATGGGGCGCCGCTACGAAGAGGTGTCCGAGGAAATCTCGATGGTGCCCTACGAAGTGGTCAAGACTTCCAGCGGCGCGGTATCCGTGAAGCTGGGCGGCAAGGAGCTGTCGCCCCCCGAGGTCTCGGCCATGATCCTGCAGAAGCTGAGGTCGGCGGCCGAGGAGTACCTGGGTGAGAAGGTGACCGAGGCGGTGATCACGGTGCCGGCCTACTTCAACGACTCGCAGCGGCAGGCCACCAAGGACGCCGGCAAGATCGCCGGGCTGGAGGTGGAGCGGCTGGTCAACGAGCCGACCGCGGCCGCCCTGGCCTACGGTCTCGACAAGAAGAAGGACGAGTTGATCGCGGTCTTCGACTTCGGCGGCGGCACCTTCGACATCTCGATC
>JBFGHG010000345.1:0-4689 GCA_041578395.1 Acidobacteriota bacterium | reverse complement strand
TAACTCGGTGACCTTCACCTGGGACGGAGTGCCTGAATGGTCGCCCGCGGGAGGGCAGCCCCCCAACACCTTCTCGGCCACGCTTTTTCGTAACGGCGACATCCGCATGCGCTTCGACTCGATCAGCGTCACGCCCGACGGTTCGGTGCTGGGCGTGGTGGGACTGGCGCCCGGGGGCGGGCAGGGCACGGGCGGCGCGGCCGACCTTTCGGCCGTCCAGCAGCCGATCAGTTTCTTCGACGCTCCGGTCTACCAGCAGTTCCTGTCCACCGACCCCTTCGACCTGACGGGCTCGAGCCTGCTGTTCACCCCCTCGGGCGTGAACTTCTTCCTGTATTTCCCCTACCTGGTAGGGACCGAGGCCGACTTCACGGGTTTCGCGCTGACCAACGACGAGGACGCCGAGAACCTGCTGCAGATCGAAGCGCTCAACGGCGCCGGGCAGCAGGTGATTTTTCCGATCAACCCCAACCTGACCCGAATCCAGGCCAACCGTCAGCTGGCCCGGCTGGGCCTGGACATCTTCGGCGTCAACCGGCAGGTGCCGCGCGACGGCTGGGTGCGCATCGGGGTGAGCCGGCCGAACGTGGCCAGCTTCTTCCAGCTGGGCAACGGCCTGACGGGCACCATCTCGCAGCTGGACGGTTCGGTGGCCTTCACCGAGCAGTCGCAGACGCTGTACTTCACCCGGCTCTATGACGGACCCGACAGCTTTCCGGCCGCCGGCGGCGCGCAGGACGCCGTCACCGAACTGTCGCTGGCCAATCCCAACGAGGTGGCGGTGACGCTGCGCCTGCGCCTGTTCGACGCCACCGGGCAGCAGCTGTCCGAGACGGTTCGGCAGCTGCCGGCGCTGGGTTGCCTGCGCGAAGGCATCTCGACTCTCTTCGGCCAGGCGCTGGTGCAGGACGGTTTCGTGCGCGTGGAGGTGGACGGGCCGGGCGCGGTCGGCTTCGAACTGGTCAGGCTCGACGACACCCTGCTCGGCTTCAACGCGTCTTTCGGCGGGGGGCAGGAGAGCACCAGCTACTCCGCGCAGCTGGCCAACGGCAACAACGGCGGCCTGTCGATCGCCACCTCGGTGAAGCTGGTCAACGTCTCGGGCGAGGCCCGGGAGGTGACCCTGACTGCGCTGGATCAGAACGGCCAGGAAGTGGGCGCTTTCGGTCCCGTCGCCCTGGCGGCCAACGCGAGCCTGCAGCGGGACATCGGCGAGCTGTTCGGCCTGGGCCCCGCAAACGGGCCTTCCACGGAAGGGTCGCTACGGGTGGACGCGGACGGGCCCGGGGTGATCGGCGACGTGGTCTTCGGCGATCCCAACCGGCTGCGCTTCGGCGCGGCGCTCCCCTTGCAGACCCGGCTGCTGGAGCGGGCCATCTTCAGCCAGGTGGCCAACGCCAACGTCCCCGGCAATGCGGCCTTCAGCACCTTCACCGGCCTGGCCTTCCACAACCCGGACCCGGTCCAGACGGCGCAGATCACGCTGCGGGTGTTCGACGAGGCGGGCTTGGAGACGGGCTCGACGGTGATCCAGCTGGGTCCCGGCAATCGAGCGACCGGGACGGTGGCGCAGCTGATGCCCTCAACGGCGGGCCAGGTGCGCGGCTACATCCTGGTCGAGTCGACGGTGCCGGTGGTGGCCCAGCAGCTGTTCGGCAATTTCGCGCTGTCGTTCCTGTCGGCGGTGCCACCGACCGTGTTTCAGTAAGAGGTGGCACGTGGCGCGGGCATCCCTGCCCGTGATTCCGGGTGCCGATGACGGTCGGCAAGGCCGTCATCGGGGGTAGCGCGGAGCCGACCGAACCGCCTCCACCAACCTCGACAGATTCTCTGCCTTGCGTTCAGGCGGGAACAGGTCGACGTGCTGCAGGCGGTGCAGCCGGCGGGTAGCGTCAATCTCGAATCGCGGTAAAGCCACGTCGGAGAGCCGGACCGGGATCAGGAACACCTCGCCGGGCGGATACTCTCGGAGAGCTTCGATCGCGCCGAGGGCTTCCGGGTAGATACCGGTGGTCGTCCGGGCCTGGGTCCGATCCGAGAAGCAGACGAGGACCGCGTAAGCGTCCTGCATCCCCCGGTCGATCTCGAGTTTCCAGTCCTGTCCGGGCAGAACGTCCTTCATCCACCACACCTGCTCTCCGGCAGCCAGCAGATCGTCGCGCAACTCAGCGACTACCTCCTGGTCGTCGGTGCAGTAGGAGAGGAAGACGTGACGCTTGGCCGGCTTTTTGGGCTTGCCTAAACCTAGCCAAACATATTTGAATTTTTGACTCCACCGGTCGTCCGACCGAAGATCTTGTTATCGACGCAAGATCGGAGGGAACGACCGATGGAGACATTCAACAAGCTGTTTGGCAGCCTGCTCACCCTGGTATACCACTGTTTCGATCGCCTCGTCATCCTGGCCTACATGCCCCTGCTCACGAGGCCCGAGCAGGTGGTCTACTTCTTCCGCGACGTCAACGGCCTCTGGCCGATCACCCAGCAGGCTCTACGCCAGCGCACCGACCAGTATCGGCGCTGGGTGGAGTTCTTCGCCCAAGAGCACCAGATTCCCATCCAGTGGGCCGACAAGGGGGTGCGCAAAGAAGACCAGGTCCGCCCCTACCGGCGCCGTTTGGAGAGACAGAATCGGTTCGGCGTCTACTTCATCTACCGCAGCATGGAGATCGGCCCCACCTCTCGCTGCCTGGTGCCGCGCTATCCCACGAAAGACCCCGACTACCGGTTCATCCGCCGCCACCGCAGCCGCTACACCCACTACTACTTCTACCTGCGCGACCCGGACTTGGGACCGATCAGTCTGTGCGTGGGCACCTTCCTGCCGTTTCAGATCAACTGCTGGCTCAACGGCCACGGCTTCATGCAGCGGCAGCTGGAGCGCCGGGGGATCGCCTTTCGCAAGGACGACAACGCTTTCCTCCGCGTGGACGATCCCGCGCTGCTGCAGCAGATCGCCGATGGCCTCACCCCTGGTCTGATCCAGCGCCGGCTCAACTACTGGATCGCCCGCCTGGGACCCAAGTTCTCGCTGGACGAACGTCGTTGCGCCTACCGCCGCTTCTCGCTCCAGCAAGTGGAGTACTGCCGCAACTTCCCCATCCACAAGCTGTTCGAGCGATCCTGCGACTTGGGTTTGCTGCGTCTGACCGCCGATCAGATCTTCCAAGTCTTCGGCTGGCGCCTGCACCGCCGGCTGCGCGGCAAGCTGCACTCCACTCTGAGCCGCTTCCACCACGGCCACCACGTCTTTCGAGCCTGCTGCAAGAAGGCCGTGCTGCGCATGTACGAGAAGTTCAGTACCTTCTTGCGGCTGGAAGTGTTGAGCAACGACCTGACCGACTTCCGACTGCGCAAGTCCCTGGAGCATCTGCCGGCGGTGCGTCAGACCCTGGCGGCGGTCACGGATCGCTTCGCCGACTTTCAGGCCCAGGCCCTGCAGGTGCACGTCGACTTCCCGCTCTTCCAGCGACTGGCCCTGCCCATCCCCTCGGGCCAGACCCGCATCCCCGGCATCAAGATCCACGATACGCGCATGATCCGCCTCATGCAGGCCCTGCTGCACGCCGCTCCCCACCTCGCCGGCTGGACTTCCGCCCAGATCCACCGGGCGACCTTGCAGTCCTTCGGCCTCACCGCCGAGAACTACTCTATTACCCAGCTCCGGTACGACCTGCGCAAGATGAAGGCTCACGGGCTGATCGAGCGGCTCGGTCGCCAGTACCGTTATCGGCTCACCGACAAGGGCACTCGCGTCTGCCTGCTGTTCGTCCTCTTCCATCAGCGCGTGTGCGGACCCCTGGCCCACAGCCTCTTCCATCCCCACCGCCCGTCCGCGGCCAAGCCCGCCACCAAACTCGAAGCGGCTTACCGCCAAGCCGACCGCTCTCTCCAACGCATCCTGGACTTGCTGGCTGCCTGATCTCTCCCGCTCCCCATTCCGGATCTCCCCCTCAGCCCTGCCTCTCTGTCTCGACCTCGCTGACACGCCCCCCTCTGGACACCGTTTCCAAGCGCGCTCGATCTCGGCGCGGCGATTTAGGCCGCTCGCCCCCCTACTTCTCCAACTACACCGCACCCTGGCAGTCTGCGAGGGAAATTCTCAGAATGGCGCTGTAAGCGGCCCTAATGCGTCTGACCTGAGATCTAGTTGCGCCAGAGATTTCAGCCCACCGATGCAGTCCGGAAGTTCGCGCAGCAGCGTGTGACTCAGGCCGAGGAACTTCAGGTTCGTCAGTTTGGCCAGGGAATCAGGCAGACTTCGTATCCTCGTCACCGAGATATTCAGAGTGCGGAGCTTTCGCAAAGATCCCAGGTTCTGGGGCAGGGTACGGATCGGATTGCGCACCAGATGCAGTTTCTCAGGGATTTGAGCCGACAAATCCCTGCGGGTAGTTCTGTCAGTTGGTTGTCAACCAAGTCGAGTGTTTGGAGCTGCTGGAGTTCGCCGATCCACTTGGGCAACTTGGTCAGTCCGCAGCTGACCAGGGTTAGGTGCTCGAGATGCCTCCGCTGTCGGATCGAGTCCGGGAACTCTTTCAGCGGCTTGTCGACGACGGAGAAGCGGGTCGAGTCGGTGCCCATGGTTTCAGCCTTTCGAGGGATTCACCCGGTTTGCTGCTCAAGCCAATTCCAACGCCTAGCAGTCATCGAGATGGTAAATTGAAAAAGCCGAGATCGATCGGAAGG
>JBFGHG010000344.1:0-4693 GCA_041578395.1 Acidobacteriota bacterium | reverse complement strand
GCTCGGCTGCAACCGTCCCTCGCCGTCCCGACGGATCAGCGTGTAGAGGCTGCGCAGCGCGTCGCCCTGCTCACCCTGGGCCGCCGCTTCGAACTCCTCTTTGCTCATGTCCTGCGGGTAGAAGTTGGCGCCCGGCGGTTTGGGGCCGTAGCCGTCCAGGAAGGGCCGGTTGCCGTCCAGCCGGTCCCAGGGGCCGTAGTTGATCTCGGCGAAGCGGCGCAATTCCGGGTCCTCGATCGAGGAGAGCAACTGCCGGCGGTCCCCGAAAGCCTCCTTCCAGAAGACCTGGTCCATCTGCCGGCAGGCCTCGATCAGCAGCGGGATCATCTGCCGCTGGGCGTCCGTGAGCGCCGACGTGTCGGTGGTCAGGCGGACCGTGGTGTACTTGCTCAGAAGGTTGGGTTCGGCTTCCCGTGTTTCCATTCGCTCCTCCGGCTCTGCACGCTGCGGCTGGCAGGCCCCCAGCGCCAGGGCGGCCCCCAGCACGATTCCCATTCTCTTCATCTCGTTGGCTCCTTTGCGGGCATTGGAGCGGGCATTGTAGCTCGTTTCGAGGCTTGATATCTTCGGGAATGAAGGAGCGGCGTGACGGACAGCGAAATACGGGAGCTCTTCGACCAGGCCCGCACGGAGACCTCCCTCCGCGAAGCCGAGTTGAACCTGGTGGTTCCCCGCCAGGGCGGGTGGGTGCTGCTGTTTCGCAGCCGCGGCGAAGAACTGGCCATCGAGATCGACGAACCCTCGGGTGCGACTTCCGAATCGATGCGCCACGAGATCCGGCAGGCTTTGATGCGCCTGTCTTGAACGAAAGGGACGTTTTGGCCCCCGATACGACCGTGCGGGACGACTTGCTCGAGCACCTGGTGGCGGTGCGCCGCGACCTGCACCGCAACCCGGAGCTGAGCAATCAGGAGCACCGGACCTCGGGCCGGATCGCCGAGGAGCTCGAGCGGCTCGGGATCGCTTCCAGGACGGTGGCCGGCACGGGCGTCGTGGCCGAGCTGGCAGGCCGCCGCGAGGGTCCCCGGATCGCGCTGCGGGCCGATATCGACGCGCTGCCGATTCAGGAAGAGAACGAGGTGGAATACGCTTCCCAGCGCCCCGGCGTCATGCACGCCTGCGGCCACGACGGCCACACCACCATGCTGCTGGGAGCCGCCCGGCTGCTGCTCGAGCGGGAGCGGGAGCTGCCGGTCCGCCTGCTCTTTCAGCCCGCCGAGGAGAAGGGGACCGGCGCCCGCGCGATGATGGCGGAAGGCGCGCTCGACGGGGTCGCCGCCATCTGCGGGGGACACCTCGACTGCCAGTATCCCGCCGGGACGATGGTGGTGGTGGACGGTCCGGTCAACGCCTCCACCGACGGCTTCCGGATTTCGGTCCGGACCAGCGGGGGGCACTCGGCGCGGCCGCACGAGGGGCGTGACGCCGTGGTGGCCGGCTGCCACCTGGTGACGGCGATCCAGACGCTGGTCTCCCGGGAGCTGAACCCGGCCAATCCGGCGGTCATCACCGTCGGCACCTTTCA
The DNA here is from genome assembly GCA_041578395.1 of Acidobacteriota bacterium. Classification (GTDB taxonomy): domain Bacteria; phylum Acidobacteriota; class UBA6911; order RPQK01; family JANQFM01; genus JBFGHG01. The sequence goes on along the minus strand of JBFGHG010000344.1, from coordinate 3,168 downwards.
CGCCGGGACGGCCGGCAACATCATGGCGGGCGAGGCGGAGATCCGGGGGACGATCCGGACCCTGAGCCCCGAGGTGCGCCGGCAGATGGCGGACGGGCTGGAGCGGATCTCCCGCGCCGCGGGGCCCATGTTCGAGGCCCGGATCGAATGCGAGGTCCATCAGGGCACCCCCGCTCTGATCAACGGCGGAGCAGCGCTGGCGGCGGCCCGCCGGGCTGCCGTCCGGGTGGTCGGGGAGGAGAACCTGCGGCCTCTGGCCACCACCAACATGGGCGGGGAGGACTTTGCCTGCTACCTGGAGCAGGTGCCCGGCTGCTTCGTCCGCTGGGGCGCCCGTCCCCGCTCCGGTCCGGCCCACCCGGCCCATTCCAGCCGTTTCGACTTCGACGAGAGGGCGCTCGTGACGGGGGCCCGGTTCCTGTGCGAGGCGGCCCTGGAGATGGCGCGGGACGTGGATCAGATCTTGACCCGGTAGGCGCGGGTGGGTCGTCCCACCCCCTTGAGCCGCACCGAGCGCCCCTCTTCCGGCAGGCCGCGGGGGGAGCCTCCCAGCGCCTCGCGGACCGGCCCCGTGTACCAGACCTCCCCCTCGCCGGCCAGCTGCTGCACCCGCGAGGCGACGTTGACCGTCTGGCCGAAGAAGTCCAGGCGCTCGTTGGCGTTGACCAGCAGCACCGGCCCCCGGTGCAGGCCGATTCCCATTCGCAGGGGGCGGTGGCGGCCCACCGCCCGGCGGTTCAGCTCTCCCACCGTCTTCAGCATCCGGCAGGCCGCCTCGGCGCCGTCCGCGGCGCTGCAGAAGGTGGCCATCACCGCGTCCCCCATGGTCTTGACGATCGCCCCCCGGCAGCTCCGGGTGGCTTTCATCAGGAGGCGGAAGTGTTCCCGGATCAGGTCGAAAGCCACGCCGTCGCCTTCCCGGGCGTAGAGCGCCGTCGATTCCTTCAGGTCGGTGAACAGCAGCGTCAGGTCGCGAATGTGCAGGCGGAGGTCGGGCCGCAGCTGACGGTTGCGGCGGGCGTCGCGGAACACCTGGTTGTTGATCAGCGTCCGGCCGCTGGCGTGCGGCGTTCGCCTGGGCGGGTGCGCCTCGCTGACCCGGTGCAGTTCGTCCGCGTCGTGAGAAAGCAGCAACACACCCACCGGCGTGTGGCTGCGGTTGGCAACCGTGAGCCGTGCCGCTCCGGCCGGCAGTTGCAGCCGGGGAGGAAGCCAGGCTTGATTGGTGATCCGTAGTTGGTGATTCGGGACTTTGGCGCCGCGGCTGGCTGGGGGCGAGGTGGTCTCGATTTCCAGGGCGAGGCCGCGTTCCAGGCTCAGCAGGCGATAGCGCCGGGTGGGCTCGGCGGCCAGTTGCAGGGTTCCGGACCGGCCTGCGGGCAAGGCCAGGAAGCCCAGGTGCAGGGAGTCGAGGTAGCGCTGCAGTTGCGCCGGGCGTTCGAAGCTGCTGCTCGAGTGATGGCGCAGGTAGGCCTCGGCGCCGGCCCACGGGTCGGGCGGCTCGGCGACTCGCGGGCTCAGGGCGAAGGTCACCTCGGCTTCCTCGTCCAGGGAGGGCTCGAAGGTGTTGCCGCAATAGGCGCAGTGGCGGGCCGCGGAGGACACCTCGTCCAGGCCCCCGCTGGTGAAGGTGAGGAAGGCGCAGCCCGGACACACCAGGCTCCAGACGTAGTCGAACAGCCCCACGCGGGCCCCCAGCACCATCACGTCGAGGGTCTCGGTCCGGTCCAGGCCGTGTTGCTCGGCCAGCCATACCGGGTTGAGGTGGGGAATCGCCTCCCCGGCGAGGGCTCGAAGCAGGGGAGGCAGCCGCTCGAGTACGGGAGAGGAGGGGGCCAGTCCCCCCAGGGACTCGAGTTTTTGCCGAAAGACCTCTTCGTTCACCCGGATCCGCCTCCGCCACTCAGCGCCGGACACACCTCCGGCGGCGGCAGCCCCATGATAGCCGATCACCGGAGCAGGGGGGTCATTCGAGGTCGGGAATGAGCGCCACGCTGGAATCTCCTCCCAGACTCGAGGAGGAAGACGTGGCCGGAGTGCCGTCGCCGGTGTACCGGATCACTCCGGTCTCGTCGCCGTAAAAGCGCCGCCGCGGAAAGTCGGATTCCTCCACGGGCACGGCCGTCACCGCGTAGCCGGCGTTTTCCTTGGGCTCGACTTCGAAGAGGTACCCGGCGTCCTCGCCGTCGGCCAGCTGTTCGGAGACCAGACCCGCCTCGGCCAGTTCCGCCAGAGTCGCGAACTCCTTGCCGCGGGTCACCGAGTACTGTGTCTGCGCGTTCATCAACTGCCGCACGGAGGCGATTGCGGACCCCTCTTCGGCCGCCTGCCGGGTGGGCATCAGCTGCGGGATCGCCACCCCCGCCAGCAGGCTGATCGCCGCCAGCACGATCATGACTTCGATCAGGGACAGGCCGGTATCCGCAGGCCTCGGCTTCCGCTGGTTCTCGAGCATTTTCTTCCTCAAGCGCATCGGCACACTGATAAGCAACTGACGTGCCATTCACGCAGACAGCCGGTTGATTCATGTAAGTGACTGATGTAGAGCCACTTGCAGTTTCCTCGCCGCACCCTCCACGGAACCGGATTGAAAAAGTTTTCCAGGTTTGGGAAAAGCGGGTGCAGGCACGCCGTACAATACGGACAGTGAAACTGAGGGCGAAACTGATCGCGGCCTTTCTGCTTCTGGCGGTGCTTCCCCTGGGGGGGCTCACGCTCTACTCCTATTCCAGTTCGCGGCGGGCCCTGCGCCAGGCGGTTCAGCAAGAGGCGTCCCGGCTGACCGCCCAGATGGAGGAGCGGATGGACACGCTGGCGGGCGAGTTGGACCGCCGCGTCGCCGGGGTCGGCCGGCTGCCACTGGCCCGGCAGCTGCTGGGACCCCGCTCCGAGGAATGGCAGAGCCGGCTCGGGAGCCTCTACGAGGATGTGGTGGAGGAACTCGGAGAGGCCGCCGATCTGCTGGAGAGCCTGGAACTCGAGCATTCCGTGCACGCGGCCGCTTCGCCGGCGGGGCACCCTCCGGGTGGCCCCGGTTCGGTGGTGATCAGACTTCCCGAGGTGCTGCCCCCAGAGGGGTCCGGCCCGCGGCCGGCACCGCGAGTGCGGGTCGAACCGCTGGCCGGTGACCGGCTGCTGATCCGGCGCGAACTGGAGCGCGCCCATCGC
>JBFGHG010000343.1:0-4704 GCA_041578395.1 Acidobacteriota bacterium | reverse complement strand
TGAGGGGAGGGGCGGGGGCATCCTGCCCGCGATTCTGCGGATAATCACGGCGTGGAAGGCCGAGCCACGGGGAGTTCAGCGACTCTCGCGAAGACGCTTCACGTCTTCCCGCAGCAATGCGTGAATCATCTGATCGAGAGTCGTCTTCCTCTCCTCGGCGAGCCTCTCGAGTTCACGGCGAAGTTCCGGGTCCAGGTAGACGGGCAGGTCCAGCACCGTCCCCTCCTGGAAGAACTTTCCCTGCTCCGCTCGGCTGAAGTCGTATTCACGTTTCACGGCCTTGCCTCACGTACTGAACCGTCTCCCGCTTCGTGGCTCTTCGCGCCGAGAAGATCCGAATGCAGGAGCTCGAACCCTCATGTTTCATATAGGGATGACTGACGACCAATAGAGTACCAGATACGTCCAGCCCAAGCGTCAGCCATCTCTCCTCGTCGTTCGAATGCTGATCGTCGAATAGCGATAGCGCACCTGGATCGAGAAAGATGGTTACGGCTCGATCAAATCTGACGCCGTAGTCGTTCGCCTGGGGGCGAACGCGGACGGACACCTGCACCGCGACCGCCTGGCGGGACGGGAGGTGTTGATCGACACCCCGCTGGAGGTGCTGTCGCCCTTCACCGCGGGAACGCGGACCGAGACCCGGGAGGGCCGGGTTGCGAGCGTCGACGCCGGCTCTGGACTCGTGACCCCGTGGCCCTCGATGGACCGCCGCGAATCGGCGGGGGCGCCTCGCGTCAGTGAGGTCGGGGCCTTGGCTGATCGATCAAACGGCGACTCGAAGCCTCTTCGATTCACCCCTGTTGACCGCCCACCTGGACGCCTGCGCGCGACTGCAGCGCCGCGTTCGCGTCCAGCGTCTGCAATACCGAGGTCAGTGGGAGGAGACTGCCCGCAGTGGCCGAGTTTGCTTCTGCCCGTCTGCCGGCGGATCACCGGCTCTGCTGGCTGAAGGAGAGCGCCGACACCTTCCCCGCCCCGGAACCGGCCAGCGCCTTGTCGTAGTGGACCTTGCTCCCGCCGGTGTTGGTCAGCGTGGAGATGACCATCGCTCCGTACCAGTCCCCGCCCCCGGTCATCTTGGTGGGGGCGCCGGGGGCGTAGAGGACGCCGTAGGCACCGGAGCCGCCCGAGAGCACCACCTCCAGGGAGCCTCCGTAGTAGATCCGCATGTCGAGCGGGATGCCGGAGGGGTTGCTGAACGTGCCGCCGCTCATGTCGATCGCCTTGGTGACGTTGTCTCCCGCGACGTGAATGGTGACCGGACCGGCTGGAGCGATGGTGATCGTCGCGCCCCCGGTGGCCTTGATGGAGTTGAAGGTGTACTCGCCTGGCGCCAGCTCCAGCACCCCTCCGCCGCTGACCTCCAGGTCTCCGTAGGTGCCCGGGGCCAGGGAGCCTCCCGAACCGTCGAACGTGAGGTCGGCCCCGCCCGCCACCACGGCGGGCGGGGCGGGCATGTTCAACGCCCCTCCCGGCAGAGTCGCACCCATGACGCCGTAACTCGAACTGCTCTTGACCCCGAAGCCGTCGGCGCAGTCGTTGGCCGACGGGTCGGGCACGTGGGCGTTGCCCCAGATCGCCGACGACCCGCTCATGTCGACGCTGCCGTTGGTGGCCACGTCGCCGCCCGTGTTGCTCCAGGTCTGGTCGTAGGTCCCCTGGCTGGAGTCCCAGCTGTCGGTGGCCGAGCTGGAGCCGAAGTCGATCGCTTTGCAGACCGCGTCCGTGGCCACCACGGCATAGGGAAAGGCCGAAGAGCGGACCCGCACCACCGCCTTGGCTTCGGCGAGTCCGTCTGCGAAGCCCTCGATCCGGCCCTGCGAGCGGATCTCCCAGATCTCCTCGAAGTCGTCTTTCGACTGCAGGGTGGCGGCCACCGAGAAACTGCCCGGCACCTCGTCCACTCCCAGCGTGCGGTCGCCCAGCTGGGCGTCGAACGACCCGGAGGTGGTCGACTCGGGGAAGTTGCTCGACTCTCCCGTGATCGCCGACAGCCCCACCGCAGCCCCGTTCCACTGGACCGGCGCCGTGCTGGCGTCCACCGGCGCCACGGTCGGCTGATAGACCTGGTCGAACCAGCCGATGGCCGCCTGAACCCCCGCCTCCGCCAGGTACTGGGCCTGGGCCGAGGTCTTGTAGTTGTACGCCGTGAGCGTCCCGGTCTGGGTGGAGACGATCAGGCCCGTCGCCAGCGCCGACACCATGACCAGCACCAGCAGACTCAGCAGCAGGGCGAAGCCGCGACAGTCGCTCGCCTCCCCGTTTCCCTTCACGGTGCGGGGAGCGCGGTGGGTAGATCTTGGAGCCATTGCGTTTCTCCGTCCAGGGCCATGCCCCGGGCCAATTGGTGGTTCCGCGGCGGGATGTGCAGCGTGACGGTCTTGATCGTACCGTCTTCGGCCAGCGCGGCCAGCGAGGCCCGGACGCGGGCGATCACCGTGGTGCCGTCGATGACCTCGGTGTCGTACTGAAAACACCCGCCCGGGACCCCCGCCAGCCCGTCCAGCACCGGCACCGGCGGCGCCGCGAAGGCTTCCTGCACCGGCGTTTCCGAGCGTGTCAACGTGGTGGAGGTGCACTGGTAAATCACCTGCGAGAGGGTCCCGTCGCCGCGGACGTCGCCCAGCATGCGCAGCTCCGCGGCGGTGGAGCTGGACAGGACCCCGCCCAGCAGGAGCCCGGTGGTGTAGATCGGCTCGCCGGCGGCGTGGCTCTTCGTGAAAATGGCGGAAAAGCCCGAGGGGCCCACGCTTTCGACGACCACCGTCTCCCGGTTCTCGGGCGGGCCGACCAGCAGTTTGCGCCCCGCGTAGAGGGCCTGGGTGGAGCCGATCGACACCGACTGCGCGTCGTCCTCGTCGGCGCTCACGGCCTGCGCCAACGCGGTCGTGACGGTCCCCAGCGACCCCGCCTGCCCCACCTCTTCCTTCAACAGATCGGCGGCGTGGCGCAGGCGCCGCTGCAGGTCGTTGGCCTGGTTCAAATCGCCGTTGACGCCCTCGAACTGGACCAGCGCGGTCAACGTGAACCCAATCAGCATCACGGTAAGCGCCGACGCCACCAGCACTTCCAGCAGGGAAAAGCCGCGTTCGCCGGCAGTGGAGCCCTGTTCGACCATGATCTTCCTCAGTAGTCCGCTTTGAGCGTGGTCACCACCGCGGTGGCCGCCGGGCCGGACCCGAACGTGTTCAATTGAGTGGCTCTCACGCTGATCGTCTTCAATCTGGCACTGGAGTCGGCACGAATCTGCCACTGGCGCATGAAGTGGGCCGAGGCGGCGCTGGGGAGCCGCTGCCCGCTCTCGTCCAGGTAGTCCACGAAATCCTCCACCATTACCCCCTTGACGATGCTGCCGCACGAGGCGTTGGGCACCATCGGGCCGCACAATCCGGTGCCGCCGCTGGAGGCCGGAGGAGACACCGTGGTGTCGGTGGCGCCGTCCTCGAAATCCAGCGCAACCAGTTCCTCCAGCTTGTTCTGCGCCTGCGTGGTGGCGGTGGTGAAGCCTTCGTTGTCGCGGAAGCTGCTCATCACCGCGACGGTGAGCAGCCCGAGCGCGGCCACCATTCCCACCGCCATGAGCAGGAAGGACACCATCACTTCCAGCAGGGTGATGCCGCGCTCGCTCGAAACTGGCGTCATCGACGGCTCCTTGTCAGCCGGAGGAACGTTGAGTCTTGATCTCGCCGGAGGAGGACACCAACAGGGTCAGGTGGTAGGAGCCGTCGGAGAGGGTGACGCTGGAGGAGACCGGCACCCCCGCGTCGTCTACGGCGATTCCCCTCGAATTGAACGTGATCCGCAGCGGAGAAGAGAGCTCAAAGCCGGCGCCCTCGGGCAGATAGGAGACGGCGCCTTCCAGCTGGTAAACTTCCAGCTCCGGGTCCCAGACCTCCCGGCGCACGCTGCAGTCCGCCGGGTCGAGCGTCACGCGGCTCGTGGTCATCTTGGCTGCCGCCCGCATCCGCGCCAGACCCAGCTCGGCCGCGATCTCCTGACCGGCCGCGTCCAGCTCGACCGCCTGCATCATCACCCCGAAGCCCGGGATCATCAGGCCGAGCAGGACCAGGGAGACGCTCACGCTCACCATGACGTCGAACATCCCGACGCCACGCTCCGCTGTTCTCGATCGGATTCCCAACTGTGTTCGCATTGTGTCGACTCGCCCCGCGCCGCCGGATCAAGCAAATTGTGTACCACTGTGGAAACGCAGTTTCGGGTGATTTCGGTCACAAAGCGTCAAGATCCCGCCAGAACCGTCAATTCGTTGAAGCGCCCTCCTCGTTGGAAGAGGCCCCGCGGGGGCAGGGCTTGGCGGGGTGCAGGGCGCGCCTCAGCGGGGGGGGTCGCCGCCGCTCCAATCCAATTGACCGCCGCCGCGGCGGGGGCTACACTCGAGGCCCAGTAATCTCTACGGCGTCTTCGGGTAGTTTCGGGATGAAGCGAGGCATCGCCGCCAAAATCAGTCTTTTCGCCTTCGTGGTGATGACGGTGACCGTCCTCTCGCTGGGATTCCTGTTCTATCAGGTGCTCAACGCCATTCTGATCGCCCAGGAGGACGGCAAGTTGGAGCGGGAGATCGAGCGGGGGGTCGACCACATCGACAACGCTTTCCGGGCGCTGCGGCAGGACGCGCTCTTCCTGGCGCGGATCGAGCCCCTGCAGCAGATCATCGCGGCCCGCGCCGCCGGCGATTCGGGG
>JBFGHG010000342.1:0-4718 GCA_041578395.1 Acidobacteriota bacterium | reverse complement strand
CATCTCTCTGTCAGGTTGTCCAAGCTCACTGCCGCACCCGCTCGGCCACTTCCGGTGAACCGCAGCCCTTCGTTTTCCGTTCGTATTCACGTGGTCAAGAAACTTTTGATGGGCGCTCTGCTTCTCGTCGCGGCCGGTCTGGCCGTGCTTCACGCTTATTACCCGTTGGATTACGTTGGCCGCGTCATGCTCGAGCGCGACGCCGACTTTGACGACTTCGAGTGGAAGCCGTCGCGGACGGTGGCCGCATCGACCGCCCCTCGACCCTGGTCCCGGGCACCGGCCCCCGAACGGGTCCAGGCCGCATTCCAGTCGGACCCGCTGGTCGACGACCTGGCGGTATTCATGACCAGCATCGGCACCACGGCCCTGGTGGTGATCCGAGACGGTGAACTGGTGCACGAGGCCTACTACAACGGCTCCAGCGAAACAGACTTGCAGGCTACCTTCTCGGTGACCAAGTCATTGCTGTCGATCCTGGTGGGAGGGGCAGTCGCGCGCGGGGAACTGGACGGCCTCGAGGCGAGCATCACCGAGTATCTGCCCGAGCTGGCGTCCCGCGAGGCCGGTTTCGAACGGGTCACGCTTGGAAATCTGCTGGACATGCGGTCCGGCCTCGCCTACGAGTCCTCGGTCGGCTTTCCGTTCATCAACCAGGACCCGCCCCTGATCTACTATGCCAACGACCTCCGGGAAACCGTCCTCACCCATACCCGCATCGCCGCCGAACCGGGCACGTTCCTCTACAACGACTACAACCCCAACCTGGTGGGGCTGGCGCTGGAGCGCGCCACCGGCCGCGATCTGGTCGAGCTGTTCACGGAGACGATGTGGCAGCCGCTCAGAACGGAATTCGACGCGGTCTGGTGTACGGATTACCGCGGTTTTCCCCTGATGGAGAGCGGTTTCGTCGCGCGCGCTCGTGATCTGGCGCGCTTGGGTCAAATGATGCTCGCCGGCGGACGGGTAGGGGATCTTGCGCTGATCCCCCCACATTGGCACCACCGCTCGACTCACCGGCTGAAGCCCCACGAGTTTGAGGAATACAACGGACGGCAGTGGGGCTATCGAAACGGGTGGTGGATCGTATCGAGGCCCGAAGACCCGCCCGACTACGCGGCGATCGGGAGGTTCGGGCAGCTGATCTACGTTTCGCCCCGCAACCGCGTGGTCATCGTCCGGACCGGGTTCGACACGGTTGGGGTCAATGACGCAGATCTCACGAGCCTCTTCTACGGGGCGGCTGACCGGCTGTGAACGGCGGTCTCGCGGATCGCCGAAGCCCAGATCCGAATCCTTCCGCACCTCTCGATCACCGGGCCGGAGTGTTTCTTTCGACGAGTGGCGACTGCGCCGACGCAGTGGTCATCGATCACTTCATCGAGGAGAGGACACCCAACGGACGGAGAAGGCGCAGTGCCCGGGACGTAACTCTGCCCGGGACTTGCCGTATCCCGCTGCTTGGGCGGGCCTGCGGTCAGGACGCCTTCAGAAGTGATTCTGCGACGGCAGCAGGCACGCTGATGGGCGAGAAACAGACGGCGGGATACAGATAGTCTTCGCCGCTCTCGTCTACGACCCTCAGGTCGCCGTCTCGGGAGGCGTCTTCATCCGGCAGCACACGGTATATCTTGTGCAATTCGAGCGAAGCCGGGTAGGCCTGGTTGTCGATGCAGACAACGAACTTCGGTTTGCTTAGGCCTTGGCTCATGTCAATCCAGGTAGCGCTTACGTTTGATCTCCTTCTTCCCGATCCCGTGAGCCTCGTACCGATGAAGCTCGGCGAGGCGAACGCGGCCGGTTGGCAATCGTATCCGCGCCCAGCCCTTTCTCTTGCGCCAGTTCCCTGGACCATGGACTCGCTGCAGGCGCTGGAGCTCCCTGATCCCGGATCCCCTGGCGATGGTCTCGATATTCTCGATTCCTCCGAGGATCTCGAAGTACACTCAGGACGCCTTTCGAAACCGTCCCGGAGGCGCAATTCCGGTGTACTACAGTTTCTTCCTCTCGAGTTCCCGGTGCAACTTCTCGAAACCCTTTTCGACATCGCCAACGAAGTCAATGCAGGGTACGCCAGCGATTGCCAGCGTGGGGCTGATCTCCTTCGCTATTCCCGGTCACGATGAGCATAGGCTAGCAATACATGGTTGCCTGTAGACATACTCTGTCTTGCACCCCGGCATCTGGCCAAGATGCCGTTTCTCTTCTCTATTATTCCCGAGGCTCGGTCACGGCCGAATCGTTGTTCAGCTTCGAGACGAATTCCGCAAATACCTCAATTACGCCAGCCCTCGTCCGGTCGTCGTTGTGACCGTCACCTTCCAGCAGCAAGAAGCGTTTGGGGGTGGCCGCCGCGTCGAAGACCCGCCGGCCCTGCTGGAGCGGCACCACCCGGTCGTATTCGCCGTGCAGGATCAGGAGCGGACAACGGACGGCCGCGATCTCCTCGAGGTTGTCCAGCCGGAAAGAAGCCAGATACCCGATCCCCGGCAGCGGCAGGACATGGCGGGCCATGTCGCGGGCGTTGGTCATCGGCGAGTCCAGGATCAGGCCTCGCACCTCCTCCCGCGCCGCAAGGCGCGTCACCGGCACCGTCCCGAGGCTGCGCCCGAGCAGGATCGGGTTATCCCCACCCAGCCGCTTCGCCTCCTCGAACGCGGCCACCGTGTCCAGGAAGATGCCTTCCTCGCTGGGGCTGCCTTCACTGCGGCCGTAGCCGCGGTAATCGAACAGCAGGATCGACAGCCGCAGACGGTCGCGCCAGACGTGGGCAGTGGGGATGCGGTGGGAGAGGTTGCCGGCGTTGCCGTGCGCGTAGAGCAGGACTCCGAGCGGGGCGGTGGCGGGCATCCAGAGTCCGGACAGGCTCACACCGTCACTACTGCGGAACGTGACCGGCTCGGCGGGTTGGGCCAGCGCGGGATCGAGGTCCCAGGTTCGGGTGGGGTGGAAGACCAGTCTGCGTTCCAGCCAGGGAGCGGCAAGCCACAAGAGGACGGCTACGGCGAGAAGGAACAGCAGGAACTTCAGCACTTCCGACATCGCCTTCCTCACATCGGAACGACCCTCCGGCCCACGACTCTCACGTCTCCCCGGCAGACCAGCCGGAGCGCCTCCGGATAGAGCCGGTGCTCCTCTCGCAGGATGCGGGCTGCCAGCGTGTCCTCGGTGTCGTCGTCCCGGACCGGGACGGCGCGCTGCACGATGATCGGGCCGTGGTCCAGCTCCTCGTCCACGAAGTGTACCGTGCAGCCGCTCACCTTGACCCCCCACTCGAGGGCCTGGCGCTGCGCGTGCAGGCCGGTGAACGACGGCAGCAACGAGGGGTGGATGTTGAGGATGCGATGGGGGAAAGCCCGCACCATCACCTGGCTCAGGAGGCGCATGAAACCCGCCAGGCAGATGATTTCAGCACCGGCTCTCTTCAATTCGGCCAGCACCAGACGATCGTACTCCTCGCGCGGCCGACCTTCGACCGGAAGAGCCACCGCCGGGTGGCCGCGCCGCCCGGCCTCCGCCAGTCCAGCCGCTTCCGGCTTGTCCGACAGGACCAGAACGATGCGGGCGGGCACGCGCCCCGCTTGGATGGCGTCTGACAGCGCCACGAAGTTGGACCCCCGGCCGCTGAGCAGGATGGCGACGTTCTTCATTGGATGATCACACGGCCCTCGCCCGGCACCACCTCGCCCAGGACGAAGTAGGCTTCCCCCTGCCGCTGCAGGAACTCCTCCACGCGCGCGGCGCGCTCGCGGGCCGCCACCAGGATCATGCCCAGCCCCATGTTGAAGGTGCGGAACATCTCCCGGTCCTCGATCTTGCCTCGCTCCCGGATCAGCAGGAAGACCGGCGGGATCTCCCAGCTGCCGCGCTCGACGAGGGCGTCCAGTTCGGGGCCCAGGACGCGGTTCAGGTTGCCGGGAATCCCGCCGCCCGTGACGTGGGCCAGGGCGTGCAGGTCGTCGGTCTGCACCAGGTGCTCGAGCAGCGGGAGATAGTTGTGGTGCGGCTCCAGCAGTTCCTCCGCCAGCGTGCGGCCCAGCTCCGGAAGGTGTCGATCGAGCGGGATCTTCTCCACCTCCAGGAACAGCTTGCGGACCAGCGAGTAGCCGTTGGTGTGCAGACCCGTGGAGCGCAAGCCGATCAGCACGTCGCCGGCTCGCACCCGGTCCGCTCCCAGCAGGCGCCGCCGCTCCACCAGCCCCACGATGAAACCCGCCAGGTCGTATTCGCCGGTGGCGTAGAAGTCGGGCATCTCCGCCGTTTCCCCGCCCAGGAGGGCACAGCGGGACTGCCGGCAGCCCTCGGCGACGCCTTCCACCACCTGCTGGACCACGCCCGGGTCGAGGCGGCCGCAGGCCAGGTAATCCAGGAAGAACTGCGGCAGCGCGCCCTGCACCAGGACGTCGTTGGTGCAGTGCGCCACCAGGTCGATTCCGACGGTGTGGTGCACGCCGGTTAGGAAGGCGATTTTCAGCTTGGTCCCCACGCCGTCCGCGCTGGAAACCAGCAGCGGGTCTTCGAACTCAAAGAGTTTAGTTTTGCCCCGATGTTCATCAAGTACTTTCTCCGAGACACGATACCGATCGACTTGAACGTGTATTTTGGGCTTCAACGGCCGACATCCAAGCGCATCTACCGTTATGGCAACAAGTACGTCCAGACGGTAGGTCATCACGCAATGGATCTGCGATTGTTTTGCCTGAGTCGCATTGGCATGT
>JBFGHG010000341.1:0-4719 GCA_041578395.1 Acidobacteriota bacterium | reverse complement strand
TCAACGCCACCCTGATCGCGATCGCCAGCGGGGTGCTGCTGCCGGAGCTGGAGCGCAGCGACCTGACCGTGCCGGTGCTGGTCTCGCAGCTGCTTCCCCCGTTGGTGGGAGGCGTCATCGTGGCGGCTGTGTTGGGGGCCACCATGTCGACGATCGATTCGATCTTGCTGTTGTCCGGCTCGCTGGTGGTCGAAAACGTCTACGCCAAGTTCCTGGGACGAAGGCTCGATCAGGCCCGAGGGCTGGCCGTCGCCCGCTGGGTCACGCTGCTGATCGGGGTGGCCGGGCTGCTGGTGGCGATCCGGCCCCCGGCGGCCATCCTCTGGATCGTGGCCATGGCCTTCAGCCTGATGGCCTCCGCCTTCACCTTTCCCTTCCTGCTGGGGATGTGGTGGCCGCGCGCCACCCGCGAGGGGGCGGTTGCCGGGATGCTGGGCGGAGTCGTGACCTGCGTCGCCTGGTATCTGCTGGGCTACCTGCAGTACGGGACGCTCAACCAGTGGCCTGGCGGGATCTGGCCGGCGCTGCTGGGGCCCATGGTCTCGCTGCTGCTGGTGGTCACCGTCAGCAGGCGCACCCCCCCGCCTCCCCGCGACGTGCTCGAGACGTTCTTCGGCGAGTGAGCGGGGACGTCAACGCTGCAGCGTGGCCACTCCCAGCGGAACGTCGAACCTGGTGCACCACACCCAGACCTCGTTGAAGGCGGCCGGGTCGATCGTCTCGGGAATCGGGTAGGTCTGCTCGCCGGTCAGTTCTTCCAGTTTGGCGAAGCGCGTGGCCGCGTCGTAGCCGTCGCTGCCGAACCCGATCTCGGGCGCCGGCGCCCCGTCCAGACTGAAGTCGCTCCCGAAGCGCAGGACGAAGCCGGCGTCCGTCTCGACGATCGAAACGCCACCCGAGACCTCGTGGTCGCTGCGGCCTTCGAAGGTGCCCGAGGCCACCACTTCACCCTCGACTTGCGCGGGCTCGGGCGGAGCGTCAGTCGCCGCTTCCTCGGCCGGTTCGGGCTCGGCCGGTCCGGCGGACTGGCAGCCCGGGAAGAACGCGAGCAGGAACGAGAAAGTGACGCAGAAGAAGATCGAATTCCGCATGTTTTCGCACCTCCTGCCGGGAATAGTACATGACTGTGAGGCGTTGTCGCAGCACTCGAGGGTGGGTCAGCGACCGACTCTGGACAGTGCGAACCGCATCACCGGGTCCGCCCCCGACAGGAGGTCGTCGATAGTGGGTTCGACGCGGAAATCGGGCAGAATGCCGCGGTCGCCCAACGGATGCGGGTCGACGGCCGAGACGTACTCGACCATCGGGATACTCACCTGCAGACGGGTATGGGGCAAGGTCAGGCGGTAGGACATGCCGCTGGTGTTGCCGTGATAGCCCCCACCCGTCTCCTCGCCGATGAAGGGACCCCGCTGGTGCTGACGGGCCACGGCCGCGAACTCGGCGGTCGCCGAAAAGCTGCCGCCGTCGATCAGGAACTGGACGCGTCCCGTGAACCCCGGCTGCTTCGGTTTCTGGACCTCCAGGTTGGGGTGCCCCACGGCCACTCGCCGCCCCGTCTCGTCGACGGCGGTGCGGCGGCCCAGTTGCTCTTTGAAATCGGGTGGCAGCGTGGTGTGCTCCTGAAAGTCGATGTTCTCCGCCTCGGCCACCACGCCCAGGTAGTCGTAGTAGCGGAAATCGCGGTCGCTCAGGTATGAGAAAAGCAGACTCCCATAGGTATCACGCCCGCCGCCGTTACCGCGCAGATCGACGATGAGGTCCTCGATCCCGGCCTCACGGATGCGGGTGAAAGAGTTCTCGAGAAAGGTATCGTAGTCGTTGCCCTCCGCGTCCTGCACGCGGCCGAAACTGCGGATGGTCAAAATGGCGGCGCGCGGGGTCTCGCGCAGTTCGAATCGCAGCGCCGGCTCCTGCTCGGCGTCCGTTCCGGGATAGCGCTGCCTCTCGATCTCCTCCATGTTAGCCAGTGTGTCGGGCTCGAGCTCTACCGATCGAAGACGGCCGCCGGGCGCCACCATCTCCAGGCGATACCGTTCCGGCTGTTCGATCAGGTAGGCGTAGTAGGCTCCGAAGTTGCGTTCCAGCGTCCGCAGGCGCCCCGTCCGGATGCTGCCGTCGCCCGGGACGTGCGGCAGCATGGTCTCCACCAGAGCCGAGACGGCCCGCCCGTTGATGCGGACCACTTCAGTGGCGGGCTCCAGCGTCGCGTCGCCGCTCAGATTGCGGTAGACGTACCAGCGGTTGCCCGCCCGGCGCAGCTCGAGGGGAAGGTACCGCTCCCGCTGGTCGCGCCCCTCGTAAAACTCGTGCGAACGGAGAAAGCGCGTGTGCCCGCAGCGGATGACGCTCGAGAGGCGCGACACCAGGGCGAAGAACTCACGTTCGGTGCGGGGGCGGTCCAGGGCGGCTGCGATCTGCTCCAGCATCGCCTGCGTTTCCGTGTCGCTCACGTAGCGGTTCAGGCCGGGATGGGTCGTCTGCAGCGCTTTTCGGAGCAGGGCGAAGTCCTCGCGGAGCTGATCGGGAGAGAATTGCCGGGATGGATCGTACTCGGCGGCGGCCGGGGCCGGACCGGAAAGCAGGGACAGGAGGCAGAGGATCGCGAAGAGTCGGGGTTTCATACTTCGTTGTACCGTCAGCGGACGGGAAAGGTTCAATTCGAAGAGGGTGCGTCTCCCAGGTGCTCGGGCGGCGGCGACCAGGCGTCCACCGCCTCCACCGGCTGGTCCTTCGAGAAGACGGCGTGCTCGACGTGGCCGGGAATGGCGATGACTTCCCCGGGACCGACCTCGTAGACCGCCCCGGACACCTCGAACACCAGCGTGCCCGACAGCACCAGCGTGATCTGCTCGCTGAGGTGAGAGTGGGCCTCGAAGCGGGTGTGCGGATCGAGGCGGAAATAGGTCAGGGCGACGTGGGAGAGCCCGGCGGCCCAGAAGCGCGCGCCGGAGGCGTCCCGCTGCCAGGGGAGTTCGGTGCTTCGGAAATAGCGGACCCGGGGCGTGGTCTCGGCCAATTCTCCTCCTCGACCACCTTAGCGCGTTTTTCGTTGAAAACCAGCTGGCCGGCGACGTCATCTGCAACTACGCCGCGGACGCTGCCGAGGGGTTCTGTTTCGGCTACCTCGCCGACACGGGAGACGGCTGGGACACCACCTACACGATGGCTACCTGTTGACGAGCCCGCAGCTGAACATCGACGGGCGACCCAGCCCGCGGGCGGACTGCGTGATCCTGGCCACCGCCCACCGCGGCGGACGAGGCTCGTGAACTGGACCGCTTCGATCCCCCTTGCCGGGGGGGAGGAATCAAGCGGCGGGACCGCGGCAGGAGGAGAGTGAACGGCTCAGCCGGACTACGCCTTCTTCGATCCGGTCCTCCGCGATGAAGCTGTAACTGAGCCGGAGGAACTCCCGGCCTCCGGGGCCGGCGTAAAACGGCGGACCCGCCACGAAGGCCACCTCGTGTTCGGCGATGGCCCGCTCGAGCAGCGACTCCGAGTCCGCGCCCTCGGGCAGGCGCAGCCAGAGGTAGAACCCTCCCTCCGGATGGCTCCATCGAATCACGCCGGGCAGCCGCCGGCTCAACTCGGCCTCCAGCCGGTCGCGCTTGCGGCGGTAGAGCGGAACGGCCCGCTCCAGTTGCCGCTCGATGGCGCCCCGGCGGGCGAAGTCCAGGACGATCCGCTGGCCCAGCGTGTTGGCGCACTGGTCGGTGCCGATCTTGCACAGGACCAGCGTCTCGATCAGCTCGCGGGCGGCGGCCACCCACCCCAACCGCAGCCCCGGGGCGCAGATCTTGGAGAAGGTGTGGACGAAGATCACTCCATCCGGTGAGAGGGCAGCCAGCGGCGGGAGTGGATCGCCTTCGTAGCGCAGGTCGGCGTAGGCGTGGTCTTCCACGATGGGAACGCCGTACCGGCCGCAGATCTCCACGATACGGCGCCGCCGCCCCAGGCTCAGGGTCGCGCCCGAGGGGTTCTGAAACGACGGAATCACGTACAGCAGCCTCGGCCGGTCGTCCGCGCCGCACCGCTCGAGCGCCTCCTCGAGCGCGTCGGGCTCGAGGCCCTCGTCGTCCACCGGGACCGGCAGCATCCGGCACTGGTGGCTGGAGAAGACGTGCAGGGCGGCCAGGTAGGAGGGAGCGCCCACCAGCACCGTCGAACCGGGCTCGAGCAGGGCCATGGCCACCAGGTTGAGGGCCTCCAGCCCTCCCGATGTGACCAGCACGTTCTCCTCGCCCAGCTGGATCCCCTCCCGGCCGGCCATGCGTTCGGTGATCCAGCGGCGCAGCGGGCGGTAGCCGGCCGTGGGCCCGTAGTTGAGGGCCTCGCCTCCCCGTTCCCGAAGCACCCGGCGGGCGGAGTCCTCGAACTCCTCCAGCAGGAAGGCGGACGGGTCGGGGAGGCCGCCGGCGAAGGAGATCACCTCGGGCCGCTCCGTCAGCCGCAGGATCTCGGTGACGGCCCGGGAGACCTCGAGGCGGGCGTTGCGAGCGGCCGTTCGGGCAGCCCAGTCCATCAAGCCAGGACGCCTCCCACGATGGCGCCCACCAGGAGGGGCCCGATGTGGGCCAGCGACAGGACGAAGCCTCCCGCGCCGGCGACGGCCCCCAGCAGCGGCAGGCCCGTCAGGCTGGCGCTGAGCAGGAACAGCAGCACGCCCAGCACGATTCCGGGCAGGAACACGGCCAGCACCGCGTTGCCCACGCCTCC
>JBFGHG010000340.1:0-4729 GCA_041578395.1 Acidobacteriota bacterium | reverse complement strand
GCGAAGGCGCGGCCCATCAGCTCGGCCGTCGAGGTGTCGTCCACCGGCCAGTGGCTGGCGATCACGCGCCGCACTCCGGACGCCAGAAAGCCCCGCGACAGCGCGAACACCCCTTCGCCCTCGACTTCCGGTCCCACGCTGGTCTCGCAGGCCGACAGCACGGCCAGCTCGGTGGCCGCCAGATCCAGCTCGTAGATCTCGTACAGCTGCAGGAAGCCGTCGTCCTCGGGTTCGACCGGCCGGCCGGGGGGCGGAGGGGCCAGGGCCAGAGCCGCGAAGAGTGAGCCCTTCTGCTCGTCGACCAGCCCGTGCGTGGCCAGGTGCAGGTAGCGTTTTCCGGCGAGAGAACGGCGCAGGTTGCTCTCGCTGGCCTCGCCCCGCCGCAGGGCGACCGACTGCCCGGCGCCGAAGTGGGTCACGATGGCCTCGCTCTCCATGGCCGTGCCCGGCAGCCGCGCCAGCGGGCCGCCCGCCCGCAGGAAGGCGCTGCGGGTGGACGTCCGAGGCGCCTCGGCGGACGTTTCCGCTGCCCCCGGGTCGTAGACGGGGTCGGCGACGGAGAGGAGCAGCGCCCCTTCCGCCTGCCCGCTCATGGCGGAGGCACCGGCGCGCCGCTCGATGTTGTAGAGCACTGTCGCCGAGGGGGCGTAACGGATGGGAGGCCCCTCGTCCAGCCAGAAGCGGCTCGAAGGCCAGTCGGCGCCGGCTTCGACCAGCAGCGACTCGAAGGGGAAGTTGCGCAGGGCGCCGTCGGGAATCACCACCACCTCGGCGGCCTCCTTCAGCCGGCTCCACAACGCCCCCGGAATCAGCACTTTCCACAGGCCGTGCAGCTGCTCCTGCAGGGGTTCGATGTTGCCGCTGGGCCCGAAGAAGAGTCCTGCGTCCACACCCAGCACCCGCCGCACCGAGCGGGAGGTGAGCGCTCCGGGCGGCAACCCGAGCAGCCGTCCGCTCGGCTCGTCGACGGCCAGCGGGAAGGTGTCGACCTGCCCCCGGCCGGGGCCCACCGCGAACAGGTGAGCCGCCTCCTCCCCCAGCTGGTAGAAGAGGAGCAGCCCCTCGCGGGGCACCAGCTGGCGCTGGATCTGCCGGAGATCGACGGGTTCTCCACCCGACGTGATCAGGTCGCGCCACAGCGGGCTGGCGTTCTTGATCTGGGCGTAGATCCGGTCGAATTCCCGGTGAGCGGTGTCCAACTCCGAGGTCAGGCGCGAGATCTCCTCACCCCGCTCGCGGGGCGTCAGGTCGGTGCGCCCGCGCATCAGCGTGATGCGCTGCCGGTACTCGGACATGCGGGCCTGGACCTCGCTCTCCCGTTGCTCCAAGCTGGTGCGGACCTCCTCGGGAATGCCGGCTCGCAGGTCGATCTTGCCGGCCTGCAGCTGGTCCAGCAGCACCCGCGCCCGCCCCCGTTCCGCGTACTCCAGGGCCGCCTCTGGATCGCCGGCTTCCAGCTGCCAGGCGACCATGCGGTGGAACTCGTCGGCGTAGCGCTGAAAGAAGACCGCCCGGGTGGCTTCCCCGCCGCCGCTCTGGGGCCGCATCTCTTCGGCCGTCAGGAGGGCTTCGCCGAGATCCTCCAGCGCCGCTTCCAGGCGGCCCAGAGTCTTCAGCAGGCGTGCGCGGGCGGCGTAGGCGTCGATCCGGCCTTCGGGGAACCCCGTGGTGGCGTCCAGGATGTCGATGGCGCGGTCCAGCAGTCGCAGCGCTTCTTCCCGCTGCTCGAGCCGCTGGGCCAGCCGCGCCAGGCCGATCAGGGTCATGGCCACCTCGGGATGGTCCGGCCCCAGCACCTGTTCCCGGATCTCCAGCGCCCGCCGGTAGAGCGGTTCCGCCTCCCCGTCGCGGCCGGACTCGAGCACGGCCTCCGCCAGCCGGTTCAACCCCGCGGCCAGATCGGGGTGATCCGGCCCCAGCGCCTTCTCCCGGATGGCCAGCGTCTGGCGCAGCAGCGGCTCGGCCTTGTCGTACTGCTTCTGAGCGGCGTGCAGCGCGGCCAGGTGGGCGAAGCTGGCGGCGATGTCGGGGTGATCGGCGTCCAGAGCCTCCTGGCGGATGGCCAGGGCTTCTTCGTGCAGGGCCCGCGCGTCCTGGTAGCGCCCCTGTACCCGGTAGACCACGGCCAGGTTGTCCAGGCCCTCCGCCCGCTGGGGATGGCCAGGCTCCATGATCTCACGCTCGATGGCCACCATCCGCTGCAGCAGCGGCTCGGCTTCGCCGTAGCGTCCCTGCTGAACGTAGAGCGCGGCCAGGCTTCCCAGGCCCGCCGCCACCCAGCGGTGTTTCGGCCCCAGCACCTTTTCGCGGATGGCCAGCGAGCGCCGGTGCAGGGCCTCGGAGTCCCGGTAGCGCCCCTGCCGGAAGTAGAGCACGGCCAGGCTATGCAGGCTGTTGGAGAAATCGGGATGTTCCGAACCCAGGTTCTTTTCGTCCAGCTCCACCACGCGCCGGTAGATCGGCTCCGCCTCGCCGTAGCGGCCCTGCCGCATGTAGAGCAGACCCTGTTCGAGCAGGCTGTCGACGGTGGCCAGGTGCTCGGGCCCCAGCACCCGGGTCCGGATCTCCAGCACGCGGTCGTAGAGGGGCTCGGCGTCCCGGTAGCGCCCTTGCCGGCTGGTCAGAATTGCCAGTTCCCGAAGGGTCGCGGCGAGTTCCAGGTTCTCCGGGCCCAGGATCTTCTCCAGAATGGCCAGCGAGCGCCGGTAGAGCGGCTCTGCCTCCTTGTAGCGTCCCTGGAGGTTGGCCAGCGCGCCCAGGCTGCGCAGACCCAGGGCCACTTCGGGATGTTCCGGCCCGCCCGCTTCCTGGTAGAGGTCGACGGCTTCCCGGAGCAGGGCTTCCGCCCGGGCGTAGTCCCCCTCCTCGAAGAACGGATAGGCGCTGATGCGGAGATGGTCCGCCTCCACCAGCCGGCGGTCCTGGTCGGTGGCGGGGCGCGCCCGGCAGCTCAGGGTGTACTCCGCGAAGTCTGCTTTCTCGGCGGGCCGCACCTCGACCAGCCAGGACCCGGCGGCCGGCGCGATCCATCTCCAGAACGACGGAATGGCGGCCGTGTCGGTGGTCAGGTCGGTGTGTTCGACTCCCAGCGGATCGGTCAGACGCAGTTGGGCGATGCCCTGGCGGACGTGGATCTCCAGTTCCGCGAACTCGCCTTCCTCGAGAGTGATCTGGAAAGAATGCGGCTGATCCTTGGCGACCGTGCTCTGACGTGGGGTGTCCCGTTTCAGCTCGAGCAGCGGCTGCGGTGCTTGCTGCGCCACGGCCGCGGCCATCGATAGAGCCACGAAAACGCACCCGACGATCCGATTCCCGCTCTCGTGCTGCAATTGACCTCCGGCAAAGTCTATGGAAGATCGCCAGAGGCTGTCAACGAGGCGGCACCGGATCAGATCTAGATCCGCTGGGTCTTCCAGCGGCCGCGGCGAAACATGTGTACCCCCAGCGCCGCCAGCGCGACCTGGGCGATGCAGATGGCGACGTAGACGCCCTGCGGACCCCAGCCGGCTGGGACGGCCAGGGCGTAGGCCAGCGGGAGTTCCAGGGCCCAGTAGGCCAGGAAGTTGATCCAGGTGGGCGTGGCCGTGTCCCCGGCGCCGTTGAAAGCCTGCACCGTCACCATCCCGAAGGCCAGAAAGGGGTAGCTGAACGAGACGATCTTCAGGCAGCGGGCGGCCTGCGCGATCACGGCCCGATCGTCGGTGAACAGAGCAGCCAGCGGCTCGGCCAGCAGTACGAACAGCACCGCCACCGCGCTGAGGAAGACCATGTTGACGAAGCCCGTCAGCCACACCGCCCGGGCGGCCCGCGCCGGTTTGGCGGCGCCCAGGTTCTGTCCCACCAGCGTGGCCGCGGCGTTGCCCATGCCCCAGGAGGGGAGCAGCACGAAGATGATGACGCGGACGGCGATGGTGTAGCCGGCCACGGCCACGCCCCCGAACAGCGCCAGAAAACGGATCACCACCAGCCAGCTGGCCGTTCCGATCAGGAACTGCAGCATGCCCACGGCGGAGACGCGCAGCAGCCGGCGCAGCACGGGGAGCCGGACGGCCCGGGAGGCGCCGGCCAGCGAGATCGTGGTGCCGGTGCCCAGCAGGCGGCGGAGCTGGTACACGACGCCCACGCCCCGCCCCAGCGTGGTGGCCACCGCGGCGCCGGCCAGTCCCAGCTCGGGAAAGATCCACCAGCCGAAGATCAGCAGGGGGTCCAGCGCGATGTTGACCAGGTTGGCGATCCAGAGCGCCCGCATGGCCACCGCCGCGTCCCCGGCCCCGCGGAAGATGGCGTTGATCAGGAACAGCATCATGACGGTGATGTTGCCGCCCAGCAGGATGGCGGTGAAGGACGCCCCGTCGCGGACCATCGTCTCGCCCGCGCCCATCAGGCGCAGCAGGTCGGCCGCCCACCACCAGCCGGCCACACCGAACAGCACCGAGAAGGCCGTTCCCAGGTAGAGGGACTGGACGGCCGCCTGCCCGGCTTTCTCGATCTCGCCTTCTCCCACCCTGCGCGCCACCATGGCGGTGGTGGCGATGCTCAGGCCCAGGGCAATGGAAAAGACGATGGTGAGCAGTGAATCGGAGAGTCCCACCACCGCCACCGCCTCCGGCCCCAGCTTGCCGACGAAGAAGATGTCCACCACCGCGAAGACGGACTGCATCGACATTTCCAGGACCATGGGGACGGCCAGCAGGAAGATGGCGCGGCCCAGGCTGCCGCTGGTGTAGTC
>JBFGHG010000339.1:0-4729 GCA_041578395.1 Acidobacteriota bacterium | reverse complement strand
GTGGCTCGCCTGCTCTACACCCTGTCGCGAATGCGGCGCCCGGCTCCGAATCGGGTCCGGGCCTCGCCGCCCGATTGGGAAGCACCTCCGCCGGCGGCGGGTTCGCTGGAAGGGACCCAGGTGCGGGTGCTCACGACGCTGCTGGATCGGCTCCATCGCGAGGTGCGCGAGGCGGGCGCCTCGCTGGTGGTGGTGCTGGCGGGGGAGGCGTTGCCGCAACTGTCCGCCAGCCGGGTCTGGCTCGCGGCGCGCGAGATCCCGGTGGTGTCCGCTACCACCGAGGCCCTGGCGGGGCCCGAGCCGGGGGAGCCCGTCTACTACCGCTTCAATCGCCACTGGACTCCGGGGTCCCATGACCGGGTGGCCCGGCTCCTGGCGGCTCGGCTGGAAGCACTGCCCGCCTGCCGGCCGAACCTCGCGGGGCCGGCTGGAGGTGCGCCGTGAAGCCGAGGCTGGGCGTGCTGACTACCCACCCGGTGCAGTACTACTCCGCCTGGTTCCGGCAGCTCTCCACCCGGCTGGACGCCACGGTCTACTACGCCTTTCGCCAGGACGCCCGGGGCCAGGCGGCCGCGGGCTTCGAGGTGGAATTCGAGTGGGACACGCCCCTGCTCGAGGGGTACCGCTACCGGTGGCTGGACAACGTCGCGGCCCGCCCCGGGCTGGGACGCTTCCGGGGCTGCGACACCCCTGAGATCGCCGCAGTCTGCGCCCGCGACCGGCTGCAGGCCCTGCTGATTCTGGGCTGGAACTACAAGAGCGCCTGGCAGGGATGGCGGGCCTGCCGGCAATACGGTATCCCGGCGCTGATGCGGGGGGACTCGCAGTTGCCCTTGCAGCGGGCCGCCTGGAAACGCGCCTTGAAGGCACTTCCCTACCGGCAGTTGCTTCCGAAGCTGGACGCCCATCTCTACGTCGGGAAGCGGAACCGGGAGTACCTGGCCCACTACGGCGTGCCCCCGGGACGTCTGTACTTCTGCCCGCACAGCGTGGACAACCAGCTCTTCCGCGCCCGGGCGGAGCAGGCGGAGGCCTCGGGCGAAACGGCCCGCCTCCGCCGGGAGCTGGGGATTCCCGCCGAGGCCATGGTGGTGCTGTTCGCGGGCAAGCTAACCCGGCGCAAGGCCCCGGGCGATGCCCTGAGCGCCTGCCTCCAGCTGCAGCGGGGCAGCGCCGATCCTCCCTGGCTGCTG
Organism: Acidobacteriota bacterium; assembly: GCA_041578395.1. GTDB lineage: Bacteria > Acidobacteriota > UBA6911 > RPQK01 > JANQFM01 > JBFGHG01. The sequence continues at coordinate 3,536 of JBFGHG010000339.1, read as the reverse complement.
CTGGTGGGCAGCGGGCCGGAGGAAGCGCAACTGCGCCGGCGGGCGGCCGGCCACGCCGTCCGTTTCGCGGGATTCCAGAACCAGAGTCTGATGCCGGCCCACTACCGCGCCGCCGATCTGCTGGTGCTCCCCTCGAACCTGCCCGAGACCTGGGGCCTGGCGGTCAACGAGGCCATGGCCTGCGGGCTTCCGGCAGTGGTCAGCCACTGGGCGGGTTGCGGCCCGGATTTGATCGAGGAAGGCGAGACCGGCTTCGTCTACCCCTACGGCGACCTCGAGGCGCTGGCCCGCTGCATCCGCCGGCTGGGGAGCTTGCTGCGGAAGGACCCGGCGCGTGTCCGCCGGGCCGTCCGGCGGCGCATCGGCCGCTATTCGCTGGAGCGGGCCACCACCGGCCTGGAAGAAGCGCTCCAAGCTGCGCTCGAAGCGCGCGGCGCCCTGCAGGCGGCCTCGGGAGGGTCGGCATGAGCGCGGCGCCCGCTCCGGTCCCCTTCGACAAGTACGGGTCGATGGGAGCCTATCACTGGAGGGAATCGGACCCCGGCTCCCCCCACTACAATCCTCCCGTCCAGGCGCGCTACCAGATCGTGGTGGAGAGAGTCGGACAGTTGCGGCCGCCGCCGCGTCGCCTGCTGGACCTGGGGTGCGGCGACGGCTATCTGCTCAGCCGCCTCAGCCCGCTGGCGGCCGAAGCCTGGGGCATCGAGCCGGAAAGCGCCGGGGCGCGGCTGGCGCGGCGGCAGCTGGACGCGTATCCCAACTGCGTGGTGCTGGAGGGCAGCGGGTACCAGCTGCCCTTTCCCGATCGCCTCTTCGACCTGGTCACCTGTACCGACGTGATCGAGCATCTCAGCCACCCGGAGGCCGCGCTGCGGGAGATCCGGCGGGTGCTCCGGCCGCAGGGCCGGTTGGTGCTGACCACACCCCGGCGCCTCCCGGGCCGGGTCTGGGACCGGCGCCACGTCCAGGAGTTCCGGCCTTCCGAGCTGGCCGCGCTGCTGCGACCCCACTTCGCCGGCGTGGAGCTGGAGTTCTTCTGGCCTTTGCGCTGGTCGAAGATCCACTCCACGCGGATCGGCTGGCGGCTGCTGCCCCCCTTCAGCCGGATCTTCTTCAACCCCTTCCTGGCCCGGGGGGGAGACGCCCGGCGGTTCGGGCAGATCCTGGCGGTGGGCGGGCCCCAGCGGGAGCAGGAGCGGCCGTGAGGGTCCTGGTCGTGGGAATGGGCGCCTCGGCCTTCGGTCGCGAGCAGCGGGCCGTCCGCAGCCTCCGCGAGATGGCGGGGGTGGAACCCTACTTCCTGATCTCGAAGTGGGAGGACGGGAGCGTGAGCCGCCTGCTGGAAGAAAACGGCCTGGAGTACCGGCACGCCCCCTGGGGCTACCTGGGACGAGCCCGGCCGAGCTGGACGCTGGTGACGATTCTGCATCTGCCGCTGCTGCTGTTCCGGGTGGTCTCGGTCTGCCTCTCGAAGGGATGCCGCCACATCCTCTTTCTGACCGAAATGCCCCTGCTCAACGCCCTTCCCGCGTTCCTTCTGCTGGCCACCCTGGGGCGAGTTCCCCTGAACTTCTACTTCGGGGACGTTCCCCGCCCCGACGCCGCGCGGCGGCTGCTGGGGCGGCTGATGAGGCGCTACGGACGATCCTTCGTGGCCAACTCGGAAACGGTCAAGCAGGGTCTGGTCCGGCTGGGGATTCCGGCCCCGCGCATCCGCGTGATCTACAACGGCGTGGCCCTCGATCGCTTCGCCAGCGCGGTCCCGGTTGACTTCCGCGCCCGCTACGGATGGAACGCCGACGAGGTCCTCTTCGCCTATGCCGGCCAGTTGAACGCCCACAAGGGCGTGGAAGACTTCCTGGAGGGGGCGGCGCTGGCCGTGCGCCGGCAGCCGCGCTGCCGTTTTCTGGTCTTCGGGCAGCTGGACGGCGCGGGCGATTACGGAGAGCGGCTCGCCGGGCTGGCGGATTCGCTGGGTTTGAACGGACGGCTCCGCTTCGCCGGCTGGGCCCCGCGAATCGAGGAGGCTCTGGCCGGAGTGGACGCCGTGATCGTGCCCTCCCGCCACGACGACCCCGCGCCCAACGTGGTGCTGGAAGCCATGGCCTGTGCAAAGCCGGTGATCGCGACCCGCACGGGAGGCATTCCGGAGCTGCTGCGCGACGGCGAAACCGGGCTGCTCGTGGAGCGGCGGGACCCCCGGCAGCTGGCCGCCGCCGTGATGCGGCTGGCTTCCCAGCCCGGCCTCCGCCGCCGGCTGGGACGGGCCGCGCAGGCCGAGTGTTGCGCCCGTTTCGACTCGCGGGCCAACTCCCGGGAAGTAAAGGCGGTGTTGATCGATGCGTGAGCGAATCCGACCCCGGCCCCGCCCGCCGCAGGCGCTCGCTTCCAAGAGCTATCCGCTGGAGCGGGTAGGGCTGGTGGCGGGCGCCGTGGTCGGCTCGGCGTTCGGCGTGGTGTTCTTCTCTCCCCTGGCCGGCTTCGCCGTCTTCGTGCTGTTCGCCTTCTCGGGTTTTCTCTGGAGGGACGGGGAGCCGCCGGTGCTGGCCTTCTGCCTGGCCTACCAGTGGTTCTTCGTCGTCACCGGCTTCCTCTATCAGAACGTGACCGGGGAGTATCCGGGCATCCCCTACGTCGGCAATCTGACGGGGGCGGTGGCACTCTCGCTGTTCGGATTCCTCTGTCTCGCGGCGGGGATACGCCTGGCCGGACTCCTCCTGCCTCCGCAACTGCGAACCCGCATCGAGGCGCTCCGCGGGCAGTCCGAAGACTACCGGATCCGGCGGCTGTTCCTGGTGGTGGTGGCCGTCTACCTGATGAACTACCTGGGCAACCTGAGGCCCACGGTCTTCTTCAACTTCGCGCAGATCATCGAGCGGCTGCTCGAGTTCCGGGGCGTGCTGCTGTTCGCCCTGCTGCTGACGATCCTGCGGAAGAACCGAGGATATGCCTGGGGAGCGGCGGCTTTCCTCTTCGCCCTGGTGCCCCGCCTGGCTTCCTCCCAGTCTGTCTTCAAGGAGCTGTTCTTCATGCTGATCCTGGGCCTGCTGGCGTACTGGCGGCCCTGGTCCGCCGACCCGCGGCAGCGGCGGCGCTCGGCGGCGATCGCCGTCACCCTGATCGTGATCGTCACCGGACTGGGCTGCTTGGGGGTGCTGTGGGAAGGCGCCATCAAGCCCATCTGGCGGCGGGCCCACCGCATGGGCACCGTTGCCGACTCCCCCACCGGGCGGGTGGCGGAGTTCTCGGGAGTGGTGGCGGAGGCCAGCGGTGACTTCCAGCTGGGGGAGTCCGTCGCTGCCCTGGCAGGGCGTCTCTCCTCGGGCGTGGGCTATTTCTCGCACGTGCTGGAGCACGTCCCGGCCGTGGTGCCGCACGAAGGGGGGACGCTCACCATGAGAGCCGTCCGGCACGTGGTGACCCCCCGCTTCCTCTTTCCGGACAAGGGCAACCTGGGCGTGGATTCCTGGCTGGTGAGGATCTACGCCGGGATGGACGTGGCGGGAGAAGAGCTGCAGACCTCGGTGGGCCTGACC
>JBFGHG010000338.1:0-4738 GCA_041578395.1 Acidobacteriota bacterium | reverse complement strand
GTGCAGTAGGCTATCGCTCACTCAATCACGGAAGAGGTGTTCCGGAGTTCCGGGCCCACCGCCCCCGGTGGGCGTCCAGGCATAGATCGGGCGGTCGTATCATTGGCTCGAACGGTAGGACATCGTCCTCATCCGTCCCAGTAGGCGCCCGGACGGTAGGTCCCGAAGTACCACTGGTGGCCCTCCGGGTCGCGGACCATGTAGCCGCGCGAGCCGTACTCCTCGTCGCGCAGCTCCTGCAGAACGATCGCCCCCGCCTCCTTCGCCCGGGCGAAGTGCGAGTCCGGGTCGTCGACCTGCACGCAGATCGCCTGGTTGACGGCGGGGAGGCCGCGTGGGCTGACCCGGCCCTGCTCCGGCTTGGCGGAACTCACCATGATCACGCCGCCGTCGCCCAGGCTCAACTCGGAATGGACGACCCCCCCGTCCGGCCCCGGCACCACCAGCCGCTTGCTGAAGCCGAAGGCGCGGCACAGCCATTCGATTGCCGCCGCTGCGTCGTCGTAGGAGAGCGAAGGGTAGATCGTTGCGGAAACCTGCTCGTTGCCTGCCATCTCGTCCTCCCCGGATCTACGCCGGCGGACAGGGCTCCAGCGCCGACCATTCGGTCTGATCCAGCACCGCTGGATCGGGCGGAAAACGGTCCCGGAAGGTGAAGGCGAACGGGGTCGGGCCGTGCTCCTGGAGGTGGGCCAGGCGCTCTTTCGCCTCCTCGACCGGCGGCACGTGGCCCGCCGGCACCCACCACAGCGCCAGGTAGGGGCGTTCGAACTTCTCGAACCACTCCGGGCGCCTCCGGAGCACCTCCACGTGGACGCTCCGGTAGACGTAGGCCCGAAGGTCCTCGACCGTCTCCCACACCGAGAGGTTGAAGAGGATGCGGTCGTCGCCGTAGGGTCGCAGGTAGGTGGCGTCCCCTTCCGGCGTCTGCAGCCGCCAGACGAATCCGGGAGACCGGTCCGCCAGCGCGTTGATCTCCTCGAGGCGGGCCACGAAGCCCGCCATCCGAGGATCCTCGAGCGGCGCCTTCATCCGCGCGATGTTGACCTGGGCCAGATGGACAGTGCCGGCCATGGCGTCAGCCGCCCAGCCGCCCGCCCACGCGCCGCCAGTCCACCACGTTCCAGAAGGCCTTGACGTAGTCGGCGCGCCGGTTCTGGTACTTCAGGTAGTAGGCGTGCTCCCACACGTCCAGACCCAGCAGCGGCGTCTTGCCCTCCATCACCGGGCTGTCCTGGTTGGGGGTGGAGGTGATGGCCAGGCTGCCGCCGTCTTTGATCAGCCAGGCCCAGCCCGAACCGAAGCGCCCCATGGCGGCGGCCTGAAACTTCTCCTTGAAGTTGTCCATGCTGCCGAAGGCGCCGTTGATGGCCGAGACGAGGTCGCCGTGCGGCGGAGCGGGGTTGGGGGTCATCCGTTCCCAGAAGAACGAGTGGTTGAAGTGACCGCCGCCGTTGTTGCGCACGGCCGTGCGGATGGCCTCGGGCACGATCGCCAGGTTGTTGGCCAGCAGGTCCGTGAGGCTCTTGTCCTTCAGCTCGGGCGCCGACTCCAGCGCGTTGTTGAGGTTGTTGACGTAAGCCGCGTGGTGCTTGTCGTGATGGATCTCCATCGTACGCTGATCGATGTGGGGCTCCAGGGCATTGGCGGCATACGGCAAATCGGGAAGCGTGAACGCCATAACTCCTCCTTACAGGATCGAATGATGATTCGGACGGCGAAGGGCCTTTCTGATCCCCCGCCAAGGCAATGGTACGGCAACTTGAATTCACGCCGCAAATCCCATAGCCTCTCGGACGTGCCACAGCCAGCTTTCGACGGCGGCCTGGAAATCGTCAGCCTGCCCATATTCCCGTTGCCCAGCGTGGTCTTCTTCCCGCACACGCTGCTGCCGCTCCACATCTTCGAGCCCCGCTACCGGAAAATGGTCGAGGACAGCCTGCGCGGCGAGCGCCAGATCGGCATGGTGCTGATGCGGGAGGACGCCGAGCTGGGGACGGAGGCCTGGCATCCGGTGGGCGGGCTGGGCCGGATCACCGAGGTGTCGCGGCTCGAGGACGGCAAGTTCGACATCCTGCTCACCGGAATGTCGAGCTTTCGCATCCTGGAAATCGTGCGCGAGCGGCCCTACCGCCTGGCCCGCGTGCAACTGCTGGAAGAACGCCTCCCCGCGGCCCGCTCCCTGGAGTCGCTGTCCCAGCAGCTGATCGAGGGATTCCGGAGCTTCGTCGAGCGGCTCCCCAAAGCCTTCGACCCCGACATCCTGGAGGACTTCGACTTTCCGACCCTGGTCAACTCGATCTGCGCCACCATCCCGATCGACGAGCGCTCCAAGCAGTTGCTGCTCGAGATCAACGACCTGGACCAGCGGGCGCGCGAAACCCTGCGAATCCTCGAACGACTCTCGGGCCAGCAACGGCTGATTTCCCGGTTCGAACACCTGAGGCCCGATGAACCCAGCTTCAATTGACAGGGCGGCCGCGCCCCTCCTGCTCCTGGCAGCGCTCACCGGAGCCGCCGGCGCGCAGCACCAGCTCCCGCTGCACCAGGCTCCCCCCGAGCTGGGCATCGCCAACTACGCGATCGACGCCACGCTGGACCCCGGGAGCAAGCTGATCCGCGGAGAAGAGGAAATCCTGTGGCGCAACCGCACCGAGTACGCCACCAGCGAGCTGTGGTTTCACCTCTACCTGAACGCCTTCCGCGACGACCGATCCACCTTCGCCAGAGGCGTGGAGGGAAATCCCTGGGGCTTGCCCGGCCCGGTGCCCGACGAGTACCGGGGCTGGGTCGAGATCAGCTCCCTGGAGGTCCTGCAGGGGGGAGAAGCGGTGCCGGACGCCATCCTCTCCCGGTCGTTCGCCCAGCCCGACGACGGCAACCCCGACGACCGCACCGTCCTGAAAGTGGAGCTGGCCAACCCCGTCCCGCCCGGCGGGAACATCCGCCTGAAGGTGGTGTTCGAGTCCCGGCTCCCCCGCGGCGTGGCCCGGACCGGCTGGGTCCAGGACTATTTCTTCGGCGCCCAGTGGTTTCCCAAGCTGGGCGTGTTCGAACAGGGGCGCTGGAACTGCCACCAGTACCATGCCTTCACCGAGTATTACGCCGACTTCGGACTCTACGACGTCCGCCTGACCGTGCCGGGGGGCTGGGTGGTGGGGGGCTCCGGACCCTCCGGCCAGCGCAACAACGGCGACGGCACCACCACCTACCGGTTTCAGCAGGAGAAGATCCACGACTTCGCCTGGGTGGCGTCTCCCCGCTTCGACATCCGCAATGTCCGTGTCGTCGCGCCCACCCTTCCCGAAGTCGACGTGCGCCTGCTGATCCTCCCCGAACACCGGCACCTGGGGAACCGCTACCTGCGGGCCGTGCGCGAATCGCTGCGGCGTTTCGGCGAGTGGTTCGGCCCCTATCCCTACCCGATGTTCACCCTGGTCGACCCCGCCTACCGCAGCGACACCGGCGGGATGGAATACCCGGCCTTCGTCACCGCGGGGGCCAGCTGGCTCTCGCCGGAGGCCTCGCTGACCCTCGAGTCGATCGCGGCACACGAGGTCGCCCACCAGTGGTGGTACGCGGTGGTGGCCAGCAACGAGTTCGAAGAGGCCTGGCTGGACGAGGGGCTGGCCTCCTGGAGCGAGTCCTTACTCCTGCAGACGGCCTACCCCCCGATCCGATACGTGGAAGAATTCCTGGGCGGGGTCCCTCTGGTGTTCGACCACCTGGACATCTCCCTGGAGACGATCAACCTGCCGAACGTTCGGCGGGCCGGCGCCCGCGACCGCATGAGCCGGCCCAGCTGGCAGTCGCTGGACGGGCTCAGCTACGTCACCAACACCTATTCCAAACCGGAGCTGACCCTGTGGACCCTCCAGCGCCTGCTGGGCGAGGAGGAGATGCTGCGCGTCCTGCGCACCTATTTCGACCGCTTCGCCTTCCGCCACCCCCGCACCGAGGACTTCATCGGGGTGGTGAGCGAGGTGGCGGGCCGCGACATGCAGTGGTTCTTCGACGAGACCTTCGGCAGCTCCGAGCTGCTGGACTACGCGATCGCCGAGGCCGGCTCCACTCGCCTCGGGGGGGAGACGGACACTGCCGAGACGTACCGCACCGAGGTGCTGGTGCGGCGCCTCGAGGGGGCGCGCCTGCCGGTGGAGGTGCTGCTCGAATTCGAAGACGGCAGCGAAGTGAGCACCGTCTGGGACGGAGGCGACCGCTGGAAGAAGTTCGTGTACGACCGGCCCTCGCGGCTGCGGCGGGCCGCGGTGGACCCCGGGCGCAAGCTGCTGCTGGACCTCGACCCGGTCAACAACAGCTGGGTCCGGCGCGAAGAAGAAGGCCACTCTCCGGCCACGCTCCGCTGGACCTCCAAGTGGCTCTTCTGGGTGCAGAACCTGCTGGAGACCTTCGCTTTCCTGGGATAGACGATGCTGGTGGCCCTGCGCCAGGGATGGCGCCTCCTGAAGCGGCACAAGAAGGCGATCGTCTTCTATTACCTGGCCAACCTGCTGGTGGCGTCGCTGGTGCTGGTCCCCTTCGTGACGGCGTTCGAGGACTCGCTGGGCCAGGGGGACTACCGGGAAACCCAGGTGGAGCGGCTCGACAACGACTGGTACCAGCTGCTGCGCCACCGCGCCGGCTCGCTGCTGGGCACCTTCTCCCCCAGCGTCACGGGCCTGGGACCGTTCGCCCGCAACCTGGACAGGCTGCTGGACGGACGCCTGGGCGACCTGCC
>JBFGHG010000337.1:0-4744 GCA_041578395.1 Acidobacteriota bacterium | reverse complement strand
GAGCCGCTGCTTGCCCAGCGCCGAGTCCAGGCCCAGCTGCTCACTCACCCGGTCCACTCCGATTGCCGCCAGCAGACTGCTGACGATGCGCTGCAGGATGCGCGCCACGAACCACCCCACGGCCAGGATCACGGCCGCCGCCAGCAACTGCGGCAGAAAGCCCAGCAGCTCGTCGACGAGTTTCTGGACCGGCGACAGCAGCCCGTCCAGGCCCAGGGGACTCAGGATGGCCGGCAGGAACAGCAGGAAGACCAGCCAGTACACCGCCTCGCTCAAGGTCTGCGACAGGGGCAGAGCTTTCTGCTCTCCTTCCGCACCCGCCCGGTCGGCGAAGCGCTGGTCCAGGTCGACGGCCTCCAGGGCCTTGCGCACCGCCCAGCGCAGCGCGGTGGCCACCAGGAAGGCGAAGCCGGCCAGAAAGGCCGATCCCAACAGCCTGGGGAGGTACGCGAAGACTTCGTTGAGAAAGGTGTTGAGCGGTCCGGTGATCGCCGCCAGTCCCAGCGTCTGAAAGAAGGCCACCAGCACGAAGAGCATCAGCAGGTAGAAGAGGCTCCGGCTGGCCCAGTATTCCACCTTGCCCTCGCCGGTACTCTTGCCTCCCGTCACCCAGGCGGCGATGCGGTCGTCCACCTCGGTTTTCGACAGCCCCTTGCGGAGCAGGTAGGCCGCGATGCGCGCCACCAGCCACCCCCCCACCAGGATGGCGATGGCGGTGAGCAACGTCGGCAAGTTGGACGTCAAGTAACTGCCCAGCCGATCGAGCAAGTTTTCCAAACCAGACATGATCGGCACTCCCCTTTCCCACTCGGAAACGAGTCCCTGCACAGCAAGAATCGTTCCAAACGATTACCTTCGACTGCGGTCCCAAGTATAGAGCCTGATGCAGGTCTCCGGCCAGCCAGGGCGGTCTCGAGACGGTAAGGGTTACCGCTCCGGACGGTAACGGCGGGACACCTGACGGAAGTACCGGGCCGACGACTCCTTGCCTCGTTTTCGAAAGCCCTCGGCCAGGATGGTGGACTTGCGGACGATCTCGCGGGCGGTCCAGATCCGCTGCTGGTGACTGAGCGCGCAGCCGCGGTAGCACTTGACCAGAGCGCTGACCCGGTAGCGGTCCAGGCCCCAACGGCTGCGGGAGAGCTGGTCGGAGTGCCCCCCGTATTTCACCACCAGCGGTTCCGGGACGAACTGGACCGGGAAGCGGTTCGTCAAGCGCAGCCACATCTCGTAGTCCTCGCACACCGCGAAGTTCTCGTCGAATCCGCCGATCCGATCCAGCAGGCCGCGGTGCAGCAGGATCGAGCTGGGGCTGATGCAGCACAGCGGCAGGCAGCGGTGGTAGATCCAGCCCCCGTACTTGCGGTGGACGCGGCGCGGATTGACCCGCACCCCGCGGCGGATCCAGATCTCGTCGGTGTGGCAGGCGAGGAACTGGGGGTCCTGCTCCAGCGCTTCCAGCTGCCGCGCCAGCTTGGACGGCCGCCAGGCGTCGTCGCTGTCCAGAAAAGCCAGCCAGTCGCCGCGGGCCTCCCGGATCCCGCGGTTGCGGGCCGCCGACACCCCCGAACGCTCCTGCCCCACCCAGCGAACGCGGGGATCCCGTTCCCGGCGGGCCAGTTCCCGGGTCCCGTCGGCCGACCCATCGTCCACCACGATCAGTTCCCAGTCCCGAAAACTCTGCCCGCGAACCGAGTCCAACGCCCGAGGCAAGAGCCGGACCCGGTCGAAAGTCGGAACCACCACGCTGACGAGGGGAAGAGAGTTCAAGGAAGCAAAATCTGAAATCCAAGACCCGAGATCCGAAATGCCCTCATCCTTGCTCCCGCTTGTCGAAGGGCAGCACGTTGGGCGACATCAGGCTGCGGCTGCGCTGGATCTTGTTGCGGTACATGGCGTGGTCGGCGATGGCCAGCAGCACCTCCAGGTCCCGGCCGTCGACGGGGAAGGTGGCCGCTCCCAGGCTGATGCCCAGGCTCACCGATTCCTTCTCGTTGAGGATGATGCGGTGCTGGTCGACGGCTTCCTGGATGCGGCTCATGGTGCGCTGCACCAGCGCCTTGTCGACGCCCGGGAGGATGCCCACGAACTCGTCGCCCCCGTAGCGGATGCAGGTGTCGGAGCGGCGCATCTGGTTGCGCAGGATGTGGCTGATTTCGATCAGCGCCCGGTCCCCCACCTTGTGCCCGTAGCGGTCGTTGATGCTCTTGAACGACTCCAGGTCCATCATCAAGAAGGTCACCGGGTAGTTGACGCGCGCCGCCCTCTTCAGCTCCTGCTCGCCGAACACCTTGAAATAGCGGAGGTTGGGCAGTCCGGTCAGCAGGTCGGTGTAGGCGTCTTCCTGGGTCTCCTCGTAGATGATGGCGTTGTTGATGGCCGAGGCGGCCTGCGGCGTGATGGTCTCCATCAGGCGGAGGTGATCGTCGTCGTAAGTGTTGGGGCGCGTCGAATAGAGCGAGATCACGCCCAGAATGCTGTCCTCGATGCTCAGCGGCAGGCAGAGGCAGCTCTGGAACACGTTTTGAAGGAACGGGTTGTCGGTGAAATCGGGGCCGGGCGAGACGTTGATCAGCGTCTGCCGGTTGGCCGCCACCCAGCCGGTGACGCCGTCGCCCACCTTCAACTCGATCTCCTCCAGGGCGTCGGCGTAGTCCCCCACCACCTGGTAGGGGGACATCATCTCGGTCTGGGAGTTGAGCAGGTAGACCGCGCAGGCGTCGTAGGGCGCCAGGTTGCGGATCTTGCTGGCCAGCAGGGCCAGGGTCTCCGAAACGTTGAGGGACTTGCCGACCGTCTGCGAGATCTCGTAGACCGCCTGGATCTCCCGGTGGGCCGAGGCGATGTCGTGAAAGACGGTGCGCGCGATGTCCCGCTTGCCGATCCGGCCCGAACCCAGGGACGCTTCGATCTTGCGCATCACGCTGCGGGGAAGCTGCTGCTCGGCCGCTTCGATTTCGGTCTCCAGCTCGTCGATGTTGTCGATCAGCACGTCCACCAGCTTCGGGTCGTAGGCCTTGCCCGCCTGGGTTCGCACGTAGTCGATGGTGGCGACCCGGCTCAGGCGGCTGCGGTAGGGCCGGTTGGAGCGGAGGGCGTCGTAGCAGTCCGCCAGCGAGAGGATGCGCGCGCCCAGCGGGATCTCCTCCCCCGCCAGTCCGTCCGGGTAGCCGGTGCCGTCCCACTTCTCGTGGTGCGACCGCACGTAGGGAGTGACCGGGTAGGGGAAGGGGACGGTCTCCAGGATCTCGGCGCCCACGCTGGGGTGGGCCCGCATCTTCTGGACCTCCCACTCGGTCAGCCCCGAGGGCTTGTTCAGAATGTACTCGGGCACGGCCAGCTTGCCGATGTCGTGCAGCAGCGCGGCGGCCTTCAGACCCTGCAGGTCTTTGGGGTCGTTGAAGCCGCAGCGCCGCGCCAGTCCCAGCGCCAGGGCCTGCACCCGCTGCACGTGGCCGTGGGTGCACTGGTCCTTGGCGTCGATCGCCATGGCCAGTGACGCGATGGTCGAGTGGTAGAGGTCGTGCAGCTGGTTGGCGTGGGCGTGCGCCTCCCGGACCCGATTGACGTTCAGTTTGTATGCGTAGTAGACGACCAGGATGATGGGGCTGGCCAGGGCCATGGAGAGCAGTTCGATGCCTTCGGAGCTGAGGAAGACCAGGGCGGCCACCGAACTGCCTGCGACCGTGGTCAGCGAGGCCCACAGGAAGTCCTGCTTCCAGAGCACCAGGAAGGGCCGCCGGGCGGTCATCGAGATCGCCAGGGCCACGGCGCCGGAGTTGATCAGGAAGAAGGTCACGGCGGAGAGGATGAACAGCAGCACGAAGAGGGCGAGGTTCTCGATCTCGCCGGGCCCCAGGGGAGGCTGCTTGCCGATCAGGCGGAAGAAGCCTTCGCCGGACACCAGCATCGCCATGCTCAGGACGCAGGCGTTGAACAGCAGTTTGTAGGGCGAGGTGATGCGGCCCCGCCAGCCTGCGATGAAGCCTTCCAGCGCCGCCAGGGTGGCCGCCACCTCGGTCCCGTACATCAGCAGCCCGCTGAACAGGAACACGTCGTTGACGGTTCCCGTCATGGTCTCGCGGTCGCGGTCCAGCGTGGGAATGGTGATGGGGAAGACGCTGCCCAGTGTGGTCAGCGCGGCCAGAAAGAGCCAGCTCGGTTCGTGCCGGACCCAGCTCTGGTACAGGCAATATCCGATCGTGGGCGTTCCGAACAGGACGATGAGAAAGACGTAGAGGCGGGCCCCCAGGGAAACCGAGTGATCGAGCGAGACCTGCATACGCGCCTACCTCGGACCAGGCCCCAATGGTAACCGGGACGGGGTCCTTCGGCAAGTGCGACGGGCACCTCCGGCCGTCGTTTTGCGGCCGTCCTGGCAGGCAGACAGGGAAGGCCTGGCGGGCAGCTCGCCGGGGGGGGAAAGGGCCGGGCCCCACCCGGGAGTCGGGTGGCCTGCAGCCGCGCGGCGCGGCTGGCAGAAACCTCGATCAGCCCCGCCGGTTCTCCGGCGGCGCTTGCGGGGCTGCGGGGGCGGGACTCCGGCCAGGCGTGGCTAGCTATAGCTAGACGGTGGCTAGACGTCGTCGCCTTCGGTTACGCGGTCCGTCCAGAGGATGCCGTCCGTCCAGAGGATGCCGTCGGTCCAGAGGATACCGTCGGTCCAGAGGATACCGTCGGTCCAGAGGATACCGTCGGTCCAGAGGATACCGTCGGTCCAGAGGATACCGTCGGTCCAGAGGAT
>JBFGHG010000336.1:0-4745 GCA_041578395.1 Acidobacteriota bacterium | reverse complement strand
GGCTCCGGGGCGGATTGATGATCTCTTTTCCCGAAGGCGTTCGCAGGCCCACGACGAGCCCGCCCCGCTTGGACAGCTGCAACTCCGCCATCAGGTCGCCGAACGGCACCGGTTCTCGCCTCTCTCCGGGTATTTTTCCGATGTAGACGTTGTGGGCTCCCGAGATCAGGAACCGGCTCATCGTCGTCGCCGTCCCGTGATAGTTGATCGCGTGGGCGATCATGGAATAGCCGATCCTGCGCGTCTCGATGACCTCGTCGGCGCCCGCCGACTTGACGTGATTTACGTTCTCCGAGTCCAGGATCTCGGCCACCACGTACAGGCGGCGGCGACGGTACCGCACTTGCCGCTGGCGCCGCAGGTAGGAGCGAATAGTGAAGATCGTGAGGATGGTGCGCGCATCGGCGATCTGCGGGGTCGTGTCCCGTTCGCCCGACACGATCACCGCGGCGGCGTGTGCCAGGCGTACTTTGTCCAATTCGCTTTCCTTGGTCGGGTCGCCCTGGACCCACAGAAACTCGGGGGGAAGCTCCCTCGGCCGTTCGTGAACGTCGAAGAGGACGACCCGGTTCTTGGTCAGATCCCTCCCCTGTTTCAGCGTCTCGAGAAGCAGTTGGGTGCTCTCGTCGTAGCCGCACACGACGATGTGGTTGACGTAGTCGCTCATCCGAAACTGCTCCTCCCGGATGCTCAGCATCCCGCTCACGAGACTGGAACCGACGATGCCGGCGAACAGGGCCAGCGTGAACATCCCGGCCACCATCAGAACCCCGCCGACGAGCCTTCCCAGGAACGTGACCGGGGTGATGTCGCCGAAGCCCACGGTGGTGATGGTTACCAGCGCCCACCAGAAGCCGTCCAGTACGCTCCCGATGGACGGATTCTGTTTCGCCTCGATCAAGTAGAAGCTGACGCCGCCGAGCAACGTCGTGACGCCGAGAACGCTGAACGCGAATCCGAACAGCAGGCCGTTCTCCTCCAGCGTCTGCATCACGATAGCGAACGGGTTGCGGTACCGGAAGATCCGTGTCGTCCGCAGTAGTCGGAGCAGCCGCAACGCCCGGAGCCCGCGAAGCTCCGGGAACACGGCCAGCACGGCCACGATGTCGACCAGCATGAGCGGCCGGATCACGTATCCCAGACGCGCAAGCAGATGGGTGCGAAGGCGTCCGAGCGGCGGCCGCCGGAAGACCTCGAGCGAGGCCGGCCGGAAGGTGCCCACACGCAGCAGGATCTCCACGGCGAACAGTCCCAGGATCGCACGGTCGAGCTGCTGGACGAGGGGGGCCGCGGGGCTCCCTTCGGGAAGCAGCGCTTCCACCACCAGCGACACGATCGACAAGAGGATGAGCGACCACACGGTGCCCTGCACGGCGCGGTAGATCCGCGTGTTCGGTTCGTGGAAAGCGGCGCGGAGCTTCGTGGCCAACACACTCATGAGTCCCTACAGTACGGCAAGTGGCATCCAGTCTGAATGGCCTCGCGTCGGAACCGGGCGCCAACGTCATGATCCGGGCGTGCCGCGGGGACTCCAACCAGCAGTTCGTCAGAGGGACGATCGAAGCCCTCGCAACGTCGTATCCGCTCACTTCCGGACGTCAGGCGGACCACCTGCTTCGGCTCGGTGACCCGGACCTTCGGCAGCTCCAGGACCTTGCCCTCCGGCGGAGAATCGCCCAGCGATACCGACTCTGTGGAGATCAGGGAAGACCGGCGGGCGGTCACGGCCCGCTTCCCTCGACAGATCGCCGCAATGCAAGCACTCATCCACTCGCCCCCGCCACCTTCCCGTACAATAACGCCCAGGAAATGCGGGAACGATTCTACTTCGGCGGTGCCCTGGCCGTGGCCGGCCTGCTGATCTTCCTCGGCCGCGACCTGCTGGCCACCTCGGTGGTCGTCAGCTGGACCCTGACGCTGGGGGTGACCGGACTGGTGGCCGCGTTGACGGTGGCCTTCTACAAGGTCCGCGCCGAACTCCAGGTCAGCCGCCACGCCCTGGCCCGCAACGAGGCCGAACTCAGCTTCGCCCTGCAGGTCCAGCGCGCCCTCTTTCCCAAGGAGCTGCCGCAGGACGCAGGGTTGGAGTTCTCCGCCATCTGCATTCCGGCGCGCGGCATCAGCGGAGACTACTACGACGTGCTGCGGCTGGAGGACGGGCGGCTCGCCTTCCTGCTGGCCGACATCTCCGGCAAGGGGATCTCGGCCGCCATCCTGATGGCCAACCTGCAGGCGCTGCTGCGCGCCACCGTCGAGGCCCACACCGCCCCGGAGAAAGTCTGCCACCGCCTCAACCACCACCTCTGCCGGGTGACGGAAGCCTCGCGTTTCGCCACCCTCTTCTACGGTGAGTGGGACCCGGCCCGAAACCGCTTCCGGTACGTCAACGCGGGCCATCTGGCGCCGATCGTGGTAGGGTCCAACGACGGACACCGGTTCGAGCGTGGGGGGTATCCGCTGGGCCTGTTCGAAAACGCCACCTACGACGCGGGGGAGTTGCAGCTCCGTCCCGGCGACCTGCTGGTCCTGTACTCGGACGGGATTACCGAAAAAGGGGAGAGCCGCGGCCAGGAGTTCGGCCTCGAGAGGCTGCGCCGGATGCTGCACGAGGACGCCGCCCGTCCCCTCGAAGAGATCCAGAGCCGTCTGATCGACGAGGTTTCCCGCTGGGGGGGTGCGGAACCGGAGGACGACATGACGATAATGCTGGTGCGGGTCGGCGGCCGGAGCGAGGGCGAATGACGAGCCGAGCCGCCCGCGAACTGACGCCGCTCATCCCTTGCTTCGTGCTGATCGCGGCCGTGTGGTTGCTGCGGCTGGTGCTGGGCGCCGCCGGCGCGCCGCCGCTGCTGGTGAAGGTCATGAGCATGTCCGCGGTCTCGCCCGTGGCCGTGATCCTGGCCACGCTGCTGCTGCACGCCCGCGGCCGGGCCGGCTACCTCCGGATCTTCGCCGCCAGTTTCGTGCTGGTGGCCTGGACCCAGCTGCTGATCGTGGCGTCCATCTGCTTCTACCTGCTGACCGGCGTCGACAACATCTACACCGCTTCGGAGTTCTCGATCCGCAACGACCCGCACCACGTGGCGCACATCATGGGGCACCTGGTGGCGATCCTGTTCGGCGGCGTGGTGGGGGGAGTCGTGGGGAGCGTGGTGCTGTGGCTGTTGCGGCGGGTCGACGCGGGCGTCACCCGGTAGTATGATCCGGTTCGCTGGAGGTATCTCGATGCAGGCAATCCGCCCTTGGCTCTGGAGTTCGATTGCGGCAGTGGCGCTGCTGGCACCGCTTGGGTGCGGGTCCGGACCGGACTCGCCGGCCCCCGAATCCGCCGATCCGGCCCGCCAGGTGGCCGAGCGGGTCATGCAGGCCCTGGGAGGGGAGGAGGCCTGGGCCCAGGCCCGGCACCTGCGCTTCACCTTCTTCGGCAACCGCACTCATCACTGGGACCGCTGGACGGGCCGCCACCGGCTGGAGGGAACCAGCCAGGAGGGCGAGTCCTACGTGGTGCTGCACAACGTCCAGAGCCGCGAGGGCGAGGCCCACGTCGACGGCAGGCGGCTGGAGGCCGGGGAAGCAGAGCCGTGGCTCGAACGGGCCTACCGGGCCTGGGTCAACGACACCTACTGGCTGATCATGCCCTACAAGCTGCAGGACCCCGGCGTCGTCCTGAGCTACGAGGGAGCGGAGCGGATCGGGGAGCAAGAGTACGACGTCCTGCACCTGCGCTTCGAGAACGTGGGCCTGACCCCCGGAGATCAGTATTGGGCCTACGTCAACCGGGAAACCGGCCTGATGGACCGCTGGGCCTATCTGCTGGAGAGCATGGACCGCGAGGAGACCCCCACGGCCTGGGACTGGAGCGGCTGGCAGCGCTACGGCGGCATCATGCTGGCCCCCGACCGGACGCGCGTCGGCGACGGCCGCCACGCCGAACTGTCCAACATCGCGGTGTTCGACGACCTCCCCGACTCGGTCTATACCTCCTCCATCCCCCCCGAAACTCCGTGAGCCCACCCGATTGGCAATCGTAACTCGTAATCGAACCTCGTTGTCGCATTCCCCCCAACCCCGAACCGCCCCATCGCCCTCCCAACCAGCTATACTCCCCCGATGCAGAACCGACTCGACCCAACGATTCTCGAAACACCCACGGCAGGCCTCAACCTGAGCGGGGCCACCCTGGCCGACCAGCTCTCGGAGCGGGGGACCCTGCTGGCTTTCCTGCGGCAGCTGGGCTGAATCTTCTGCCAGGAGACCGTCGAGGGGCTGCGCGAGGCCGTTTCGGCCCATCCCGACTATCCAGACGTCCTCTTCTTTCACCAGGGGACACCGGAGGAGGGAGCGGAGTTCTTCGGTACCTTCTGGCCGGATGCCCGTGCGGTCTCCGACCCGGACAAGCGGTTCTACGAGGCGTTTTCGGTCGAAACCGCGTCGCTGCGCCAGATCTTCGGACCCGCGGTGTGGTTGAAGGCGCTACTGGCGGCGCGCAAGGGCAACCGCCTGCGGAAGGTCGTGGGAGACCCCTGGGACATGCCGGGCCTCTTTCTGGTCCGGGGGGACCGCCTTCTGTGGACGTGGCGTTTCCGCCACGTCGGCGACCACCCCGACTTCAGCCGGCTCCCCGACCTGGTCGATCCCCAGAATGTGAGCAAAGTTTAGAATCAGCATTTTCACCCTCGTCTAGAAACCGTCTCCCCGCAACACCGTGGCAGACCGGACGGCGTAGTCCGACCACATGAAGCCGT
>JBFGHG010000335.1:0-4745 GCA_041578395.1 Acidobacteriota bacterium | reverse complement strand
CGCGTGCCGACCGTCAATCCGCCCGGCGAGAGCTATCCGGAATGCGCCGAACTGATCGCGGACACCCTCGAGAGCCTCGGGTTCGAAGTCCGCACCCTGCCCGCCGAAGGCATGCCCCGGCACACGGCCCGCCATCCCCGCGTCAACGTGGTGGGGGTCCGCCCCGGGAAGCGGCCCCGCCCCTGCCTGCACCTGAACGGGCACACGGACGTGGTGCCGGCGGGGCGCGACTGGACCGTCGACCCCTTCTCGGGGCTGCTGGCCGACGGCAAGATCTACGGCCGGGGGAGCGCCGACATGAAGGCCGGACTGGCCGCGGCGATCTATGCCTCCGCAGCCGTGCGCCGCAGCGGAGTGCCGTTGGAAGGGCGGCTGGAGATCAGTGCCACGGTGGACGAAGAAAGCGGCGGGGAGGCCGGCGTGGCCTGGCTGGCACGCCATGGCGGGCTCGACTCCTCCCGGGTCGACTACGTGATCATCCCCGAGCCGCTGGACGTCGACCGCATCTGCATCGGACACCGGGGGGCCTACTGGTGCAGGGTAACGGCGCGCGGCCGGATCGGCCACGGGAGCATGCCTTTCGCGGGAGTCAACGCCATCCGCGAGATGGGCCGCCTGCTGGAAGCCCTGCGGCAGCGGCTGGAGCCGCGGCTGGCGTCGCGCCGCACCAGCCTGCCCGTGGTCCCCGAAGCCGCCCGCCGGCCCTCGATCAACGTCAACGCCATTCGCGGCGGGCAGCCCGCTGCCGCCGCCGACCAGACCCCATGCGTACCGGATCGCTGTGAGGCCGTACTGGACCGCCGCTACCTTCCCGAAGAAGACCTGGACGAGGTGCGGGACGAGATCCGACAGCTGCTGGCGGAGCTCGAGGGAGAGAACCCGGAGAGCAGTTTCGGCCTGGACGATGTGATGGTGGCTGCGCCGGTCGAGACCCCGCCGGACGCGCCCCTGGTGAAGTCGCTCGAGGGCGCGATCCGGCGAGTGCTGGGCCGCCCGGCCCGGCTGGTCGCCAGCCCCGGGACCTACGATCACAAGCACGTCACCAGGATCGGGGGCATCACCCAGTGCGTCGCCTATGGACCCGGCCGGCTCGAGCAGGCGCATCAGCCGGACGAGCACTGCAGCGTCGCCGATCTGCTGGACTCGACGCGGGTGCTGGCGCTGACCATCGTCGATCTGATCGGGAGCCGCCGCACGTGAGCGAAGAATCGCAGTTTTGGCGCGTCTGCCCCCTGGGGGATTGCCAGGTCCCCTCCGAGCCCACCACGGAAGCCGTCCGCAAGGGCGTGCGTTCGCTGTGGCGGAGGTTGCGCGACCGGCGCGCGCTCGAACCGGAGGGGAAGATCGTTCGGGGCGCCGATCGGGAAACGGTCCGGCGCTTCGCTCCCGACTGGGACTGGTCCAAAGGCGCCGCCGCGCTGGAAGATTCCCTGGGGGAGTGGCTGGACGGTGGAAGCGGTGTCCGTCTGATCGTGGGGGGACCGTTCTCCGGAACCGTGGCCGCGGTCCAAACCCTGGCGCGCGAGCGGAGCCTGGAAACGGCCGGGGCTCCGCTGCCGGACGAGCTGCTCGAGGGCGGAAAGAAGTGGCTGGCGGGTGTCGAGCAGCAGCTCTCGGAGGGTCCGCTGGTCGTTTCCCGCCTGGAGCGCTGCTTCCTGCGCCATCCGGACGGCTTCGACTGCCTGCGCGGCCTGCTGGACCTGCTGGCGGCCGGCCGCGGACGCTGCCTGGTGCAGTGCCAGAGCTGGGCCTGGGCGTTCCTGCAACGGTTGATGGCGCCCGAGTCCGTGCTGGGAACTCCGCTGGCGCTGGCGCCCCTGGACCGCGAATCGCTGTCTCGCTGGGTGCTGGCGCGGCTGGCCGAGGCCGGATCCGAACGGCTGGTGTTGCGCCGGGCCGACGACGGCGAAGCGATCTGGTCGCGCAGCGACGCCGACGCGTCCGGGCTCTCCGAAATGCTGCATCACGTGACGGGCCGGGGCCGGGGCCAGGCGGAGGTGGTCCTGGCCATCTGGCGCGAGTGCCTGGGCGGCCGGCCGGAGGACGAAGAAAAAGCTCCAGCGGCCGCCACCGGAGACGACCGTGAAACGGCTTGGTTGACGCCCTGGAGCCGGCTCGACCTGCCGGCAGTCCCGTCCACCCTGGAGCGCAGCGACCTGTTCACCCTGCACGCGCTGCTGGTGCACGGAGGACTGCGCGCCGGCACCCTGGCCCGGTTGTTCTCGGTCTCAGCCATGGAGACGAACCGCTCGCTGGCGAGGCTGAAGAGTGGAGGGCTGGTGGGCGAGGCCGACGGCTGCTGGCAGGTCCTCCCCCTGGCCTACCCGGCCGTCCGCGACAACCTCTGCAGGCAAGGCTTCCTGCGGGACGCCTTGTAGGAAACCTCGATGCAGACCACCCAAATCTCCGCTCAACAATCCGCCCAGCAGGCCGCCGAACGGGCTTCCGACCTGCTGCAGGATCTTGGGGCCATCGATTATCTGAGCATCGTCGCCATCCTGCTGGTGGCCCTGGTTGCCGTGCAGCTGGTGCAGTGGATTCTCCCGAAGGTGGCCGAGCGGCTCCCCGGCCGGCTCCGCCTCCTCCTGCTGCCGGCCGTGCCGGTGCTGCGGGTGGTGATCGTGGTGGCGGCGCTCGCGAACATCGTTCCGCTCGTGGTGAACCTGAACCAGGAGAACCTGCTGGCCATCGCCGGCGCCACCGGCCTGGCCATCGGGTTCGCGTTCAAGGACTACGGCTCGAGCATCGTGGCGGGGATCGTCAACCTGTACGAGCGCGCCTGCCGGCCCGGGGACTGGATCAAAGTCGGGGACGCCTACGGGGAGGTGAAGTCGCTGGGGCTGCGGGCCATCAAGATCGTGACCCCCGACGACACCACGGTGAGCATCCCCAACCTGAAGATCTGGACCGAAAACGTCTTCAACGAGAACGACGGGCAGCCGACCCATCTGTGCGTGGCCGACTTTCACC
Organism: Acidobacteriota bacterium; assembly: GCA_041578395.1. Classification (GTDB taxonomy): domain Bacteria; phylum Acidobacteriota; class UBA6911; order RPQK01; family JANQFM01; genus JBFGHG01. The sequence goes on along the minus strand of JBFGHG010000335.1, from coordinate 1,775 downwards.
TGCACCCGGAGCACGACGCCGCCTGGGTGCGCCGAAAGTTGCTGGACGTGGCCTACGCCAGCCCCTACCTGCGGCTGGACCGGCCGGTCGCGGTGATCGCGGCGGAGAAGCCGTGGGGGACCCACTACCGGCTGAAAGCCTACCCGATCGACGGACGCGCCCAGTTCCAGTTCACCACCGACCTGACGATCCGCGGCAAGCAGTCCCTGCTGGCGCGCGGGATCCAGCTCGTGACGGCTCCCGTGGCCGCTGCCCCGTAGTGGCGCCACGAAGCGGCCGCGCCCGGTCGTGCCCTCAGCAGCGCTCGAGCAGCGCCCGCAGCGGGGCCCGGCTGAGCACTTCCGGACGAACACGGCCGTCGTTGTCGGGCCAGCGGACCAGCCGGATCTCGCCGCGGGAGATCTCGAGGCCGGTGATGTCGCCGTCCTGAAAGCAGCAGCAGCCGGTGTTGAAGTAGCACGGCTTATACATGGGGACCACCGGCTGGCCTCCCGGCTTGCGCATCTCCTGGGCCTTGATCCACTCCAGTTCGGCGGCCGTCTCGGCGACCCGCTCCTCGAGGTCGTACACCTGCGGGCGCAGCGCCTGCTCTTCTTCCAGCTGGGTCAGCCGGTCTTCCAACTCGGCCGAGCGCGACTGCGAGGCGAAGGTGGGACGGTGGGTGTGGCCGGCGATCAGGATCAACTTGGCCTGCTGGGCCGCCCAGGCGTACAGGGCCACGTCGTGGGTCTCGCGCAGTTCCCAGTCCCCGGAGGGCAGGTTGGGGGAGTAGCCGGTCAGGCGCTGGAACGGGCGCCAGAAGAAGCGGACCAGCAGCCGGGTCAGGAAGGACCAGGCGTCGTTGGAGCGGGACCCGTGGTGGCCGTGCGCCAGGAAGAGCTGGCCCAGGGGCCGGCCGCCGTCGCTGACGTCCACCAGCAGCGACTCGTGGACCGTGATGGGGGAGCGGAAGACGGGCACCAGCAGGCTGCGCACGCGGTCGGGAAAGGCCCACAGGTCGTCATGGTTCCCCCAGATGCGGGCGTAGCGGCCCTGCTGGTGGAACTGGGCCTCGAGCTCCAGGGACCGGCGGTAGGAGCGCAGGATCGCGGCCGGCCGCTCCTCCCACAGCTCCTCGGCGTCGCCCAGCACGATCAGCGTGTGGCCCTTCTTCAGGTAGTAGGCCAGGGCGGCGTTGAAGGCGGGTTCGGCGAGGCGAAAATCGTCCGCCCCGTCCCGCCCCCCGCGATGCAGGTCCGAGAGCAGGATCCAGCGGTCCTCTTCCAGCTCCAGCTGCATCCGCCGGGAGTCGCCGGCGTCACGGGTGCGCAGCAGCAGCGCCGTGAGCGCCCGGTCGACCCGGGCGGCGTAAGCCTTCTCCTTGAACCGCTCGAAGCGGGCTTCCACCGACATTGGGTAGGGATTCTAACCAAGTGCAAAAAAAAAGCCCCGGTCTCCGGTCGCGCGGACCGGCAGGCCGGGGCTCGTAGTCCGGTTTTGGTGGCGTTGGGTTCCCCCCTGTCGGAAGGCCCTACGATCCGCCACACGGACGGAGGCTCCTCCTAGGAGGACGCCACCTCCACCAAACCTCGTTTATCCGAATCCACTGAACCACCTCCTTTCCAGGCGGAACCGCAATCGGCGGTACCCAAACCGCCCGGCCGCCGGGCCGCCCGAAGCCCGCTCGCAGCCGCCGCCCCCGGGGGCGGAGTTCCTGGAGTAGTTTGGAGGATCGAAGGGGAAGCTGTCAAGGCGGAACCGAGTGCCGAATCGGCGCCGGCCATGCTATCCTGGCG
>JBFGHG010000334.1:0-4759 GCA_041578395.1 Acidobacteriota bacterium | reverse complement strand
TCGGCAGGCGGTTTCGCCTGCTGGCCCCGGACTACCTGGGTTACGGATTCTCGGACAAGCCCGCCGATCATCCCTACCGGGTGGCCGACCACGCCGACCACGTGGAGGCTCTGATGGGCGAAGTGGGGATCGGCAGGGCCGCAGTCCTGGCGCACGACTACGGAGACACCGTGGCGCAGGAACTGCTGGCCCGCAGGCTGGAGGGCGCCGGCGGGTTCGAGATCTCCTCGGTCTGCTTCCTCAACGGAGGCCTGCTGCCCGGGGTGCACCGGCCCACCTTCATTTTGAAACTGCTCAACAGCCCGCTCGGCTTCGCCGCTTCGGCGCTGATGACCCGGGGGATCTTCCGGCGCCGTTTCAGCGAGATCTTCGCCCCCGACAGCCGGCCCAGCGAGCAGGACATCACCGACTACTGGGCGCTGGTCAATTACAACGGAGGCCGCCGGATCTACCACAAGCTGGTCCGCTACATGCGGGAGCGCTGGCAGCACCGCGACCGCTGGGTGGGCGCGCTCGAGCGGACTCCCGTGCCCCTGGCGCTGATCGACGGCGCAGCCGACCCGATCTCGGGGGAGCACCTGGTGGAGCCGTTCCGGCAGGTCTGCCCGCGAGCGAAGGTGGTGTGTCTGGAGGGAGTCGGACACTATCCCCAGTTGGAAGCGCCCCGGCGGGTGGTCGAGGGCTTTCTGGAGTCCATGGTGGCACGGCATTCCAGGCCGTGATTCTTACTTCCGGCAATCGCGGGCAGGATGCCCGCGCCACACACTCACGGCTCCCTAATCGCCCGCACCGGGTCGACCCGCGTGGCCCGCCGCGCCGGCAGGCTCGAGGCCGCCAGCGCCACGGCCAGCGGCAGAGCAGCCGCCAGCAGCAGCGCTACGGGATCGGTGGGAGCAACGCCGAACAGCAGACTCTCCAGCGCCCGGGCAGCCACCACCGAGATGCCCGCCCCCAGTGCGACTCCCCAGAGCGTCAAGACCAGGCCGCGCCCCAGCACCATCCGCAGCACGTGCTCGCGGCGCGCTCCCAGCACCATCCGGATGCCGAACTCCCGCCGCCGCTGCTGCACCGCGAAAGCCAGCAGGGCGTACAGGCCCAGCGAAGTCAGCAGCAGCGCCAGGACTCCGAAGATGCCGGTGGCCAGACCCAGCAGGCGCTGGGGAAAGAGCGCCGCCGCCAGCACGTCCTGAAACGGCCCCACCGGACCCAGCGCCAGGTCAGGGTCCAGCGCCGCGACCTCCCCCGCCAGCAGTTCCCGCCCGATCGGGGTCGAGCCGCGCACGTGGACGGTCAGCCGGCCGGAGTAGTTCTGCTCCAGATTGCCGAAGACGATGGGACGCGGCTCCTCCCCCAGGCTCTGGTAGCGCACGTCCCGGGCCACTCCCACCACCTCCATCGGGGGCTTCTCCGGATCGGTGCGCACCCAGCGGCCCAGGGCGCTCCGCCCGGGCCAGAACCGCCGGGCCAGCGCCTGAGTCACGATCACCACACGCGGGCTGCCGGCGGCGGCGTCCTCGGACCGGAAGTCGCGGCCCTCCGCGATCGGAATCCCCATGGTCGTGAAGTAGTCGGCGCCCACCTGATTGGCGTCCAGCGACACCCAGTCTTTGGGGCCTTCGGGGCGACCCTCGAGCCAGAAGGCCAGGTTCTCCTGATTGCCGCTGAGCGGGACCACCTCGGCGAAAGTGACGCCCTGTACCCCGGGCCGCCCCTCCAGCCGCTCTTCCAGACGGCGCAGAAACGCCCGTCCCTGCTCCTCCCCGTAGCCGTGCGTCTCGAGGTTCAGTTCTGCCAGGGTGAGCCGTTCGGCCTCGAAGCCGGGGTGGAAAGCCTCCGCCTCGTGCACCGTCCGCAGCAGCAATCCTGCCACGGTCAGCAGCACCACCGAGGCCGTCACCTGCCCCACCGAGAGCAGGGCGTGAAGGCGCGCGCTGGACCGGCCCGCGGACGTGGTCCAGGCATCCTCCTTCAGGACCGGCGCCAGCCCGGCACGCACCGCCCGGAAGGCGGGCAGGCAGCCGAAAGCGACCGCGCAGACGGCCGTCACTCCGGCCGTGAAGAGCACGATCGGCGGGCCGAAATGCCAGGAGTCCAGCTGGCCCGAATGCAGATCGAAGGGCACCATCCGCAACAGCAGTTTACGGGTCCAGAAGGCGACCAGCAGCCCCAGCGCGCCCCCCAGCAGCGCCACCAGCGCGCTTTCGGTAAGCCACAGCCGCAGCAGATGAGTCGAAGTCGCCCCCAGCGACTGCCGCACGGCCGTCTCCCGCCGGCGGCGGACCACCCGCGCCAGCATCGCCCCGCCCAGGTTGGCCAGCACCAGCAGCAGCACCAGGGCCGTGACCAGCAGCAGGAACGCCAGCCCCTGGGCCACCCCCTCTCGGGCCCACTCCGGGTAGCGGCCCGCCGGGTAGAGCCGGTACCCCGAACTGGTCCGGCTGCCGTGTTCGGTGACCAGTTGGGCGGCCAGGCCGTCCAGCTCCGCCTGGGCCGCTCGGATCCCGACGCCTTCGCGCAGCCGTCCCAGCGCCTGCAGCCAGCCCCAGCCCCGCCGGTCCAGCGTCAGCCCAGTGCGGCGCACGCGCTCGTGCAGGGCCAGCGGCAGCCAGACCCGCGCATTCTCCATTGGATAGGACCCGCCGAACCCGCCGGGCGCCACGCCCACCACCCGAAACGGCTGGCCGTAGATGCGCAGCTGCCGGCGGCTCTCCTCTCCCAGCCGCTGCCACAGGCCGAAGCTCACCACCGCCACCGGCTCGGCCGTCTCGTGATCGTCCGACTCGCGAATGAAGCGGCCGCGGTAAGGCTCGATCCCCAGCACTTCGAAGTAGTTGCCCGAGACGAGTTCGCCGCGCAGCTGTTCGGGACGGGAACCCGCCGTGATGGTCAGCGGGACGCCCCGGTGGGCGGCCAGGCCGGTGAAGGAGCGGCTGCGGTCCCGCAGGTCCGCGTAGTCCGGGTAGGACATCACGTCGAAGGCCCCGTGCTGGTTGTCGGCGTACAGGCGAAGGACGCGCTGCGCCTCCGGCCAGGGCGGCGACTGGATCAGCAGGTCGTCCACGAAGGTGAACACGCCCACGTTGGCCCCGATGCCCAAGGCCAGGGTGGCCACCGCCACCGCGGTGAACGCCCGGTGGGCGCGCATGGAGCGCAGCGCGCTGCGGGCGTCCTGCCGCAGCAGGTCCCAATGCTGGGTCGGCGCGGTGCGCAGCAGGTCGGCGAGGGCGTCCCACCAGACGCGCCAGACGGCGGTCCCGCTGCGCGTCTCCTCCCGGAAGCGTTCACGGAAGAACAGACCCATCTCCCTGCCGTACTCGGCGCGAAACTCAGCCGGCAGGAGACGAAGGAGCTTGCGGTAGAGCTTTTCTTGGCGTTTCATGCGATTCTCCGGATCACGGGCAGGGCCGCCTGCGTCACACTCTCAACCCGCCGCCGGCAGCAGGCGCTTTTGGCGGGCATCGTCGACCAGCCGCTCCAGGCGCGCCGCCTCTCGGGTCGCCACCCGCCGTCCGAAGGGCGTCAACCGGTAGTAGCGCCGCCTCTCGTCGTCCAGCGCCGGGTCGGGACGCGCCGAAGCCTCCCGGATCAGCCCCTCGGCCAGCAGCCGCTTGATGTTGCCGTAGAGCGTACCGGGTCCCAGCCGCACCCGGCCCTCGGTCCGCTGCTGGACCTCCTGCATGATGGCGTAGCCGTGCAACTCCGCGTCCGCCAGCGCCAGTAGAATCTGGAAGGCCGCCGGAGTCAGCGGCAGCAGGTCTTTTGCCTTCTTGTCGGTCATGACGTCTCCTGTCTCCGGGAACGATATATCGGTTGGCGATATACTGTCAAGTGATACACAATCGCGGGCAGGATGCCCGCGCCACACCCCTCAGGGGCCGCCCAGGGGTTTGGCGGGGCGGGTTTTTCCAGCGGCGAACAGCAGAGCTCCCACCACCAGCGCTCCGGCGCCCGCCAGCAGCTCGCTTTGTCCGGCGCCCGCGATGATGGTGAGCGAGACCAGGCAGGCCAGCACCGGAATCACCGGTCCCAGCGGCAGGCGGAAGCCCTCCTGCGCTCCCCCCTGGCGCCGCAGCACCGGGACCGCGGCACAGGTGACGGCGTAAAAGACCAGCCGGGCCACCGCGCTGACGGCAGCCATCTCCTCGAAGGTGCCCGACAGCGCCAGCCCCAAAGCGACCAGGGAGTAAAAGCCGATCGAGAAGTCCGGGGTGCGGAAGCGCCGGTGGACGTGGCGGAAGATGCGCGGCAGCTCTTCCCGTTCCCCCAGGGCGTAGGTCACCCGGGGACCGGCCAGCATGGTCCCGGCGTTGGTGCCGGCGATGGAGATCAGCCCTCCCAGCGCGATCAGCAGCCCACCCGCCGGTCCCAGAAAACCGCGCGCCGCGTCGGCCAGCGGAGTGTCGGTCGCCCCCAGGCTTGGCAGCGTCCCCACCGCCACGATCTGCACCGAGAGGTAGAAGGCGGCGCCGATGGCGATCGTCAGCAGCAGCGCGGCGGGCACGTCGCGGCGGGGCGAGCGGGCTTCCCCGGCGGGCAGGGTCGCCACCTCGAAGCCGCCGAAGGCGAACATCAGCAGCAGCACCGAGCGCCCGAAGCCCTCCCAGCGGGGTTCGGTGAGGCCACGGAAATTGGCGGGGTCGACGAACAGCAGGCCGAGGGCCACGAAACCCAGCAGAGCGGCCAGCTTGGTGACCGTGAAGAAGTTCACCAGCCAGGAGCCCTGCCGCACCCCGCGGACGTTGATGGCGGTCAGGATCAG
>JBFGHG010000333.1:0-4774 GCA_041578395.1 Acidobacteriota bacterium | reverse complement strand
GCCCGCCTCGGTGCTGGCCCTGCTGGCGGAATTGCGGCCCAGGGGGGAAGTGGGCCCGGCCAACCTGGACGAAGTGCGGCGCGTGCTGAGCGATCGGCTGACCCTGCTGCGAATCGAACCCGCCCGCAACCGCTACGGGTGCGTCTGGGTGGGAACGCCCGAGGAGGCGGGGGGGCGCAGCTTCGAGTGGGTGTTTCTGCCCGGCCTCGCCGAGGGCCTCTTTCCGCGCAAGGCGATCGAAGACCCGCTGCTGCTGGACGCGGTCCGCCACCGGCTGGGGTTGGAGTCGGCGCTCGAGCAGGGGCGCCGGGAGGAACGGCTGCTGCTGCGGACGGCGGTGGCCGCGGCCCGCGGCCGGCTGATCGTCTCCTACCCCCGGATGGACCTGCAGCAGGGCCGCTCGCGGGTCCCTTCCTTCTACGCCCTGGACGTGGTGCGGGCCGCCGAGGGGCGCCTCCCCGACGTCCGCCGGCTGGAGCGGCAGGCGATGGCCGCGTCCTCCACCCGCCTGGGCTGGCCCGCCCCGCGCCGCCCCGAACAGGCCATCGACGACGCGGAGTACGACCTCTCTCTGCTCGAACCGCTGCTCAAGCAACCCGACCCTCCCGCCGGAGCCGCCCGCTTCCTGCTGGAGGTGAACCCGCACCTGGCCCGCTCGCTGCGCGGCCGCTGGCAGCGCTGGCAGACCCGGGGATTCACCCCGGCCGACGGACTGGTGCAGCCCTCGGCCGCCACCGCCCGCTGGATGGAAGCCGAGAGCCTGCGCGAGCGCTCCTACTCTCCCACCTCGCTGCAGAATTTCGCCTGGTGCCCCTACCGCTTCTTCCTGCATTCGCTGCACCGGCTCGAGCCGCGGGAGGAGGCCGTGGCCATCGAGCAGATGGACCCGCTGACCCGGGGCAGCCTCTTTCACGCGGTCCTGTTCGAACTGCTCTCCGAGCTGCGGCGCCGCCGGCAGCTGCCGATCCGGCCCGAAGGCGAGGCCGCGGCGCGCCAGCTGGCCTCCCAGGTGCTGCACGAGGTCGCCGGCCGCTACGAAGATCAGCTGGCGCCCGCCATTCCTCGCATCTGGCGGACCGAGATCGCCCAGCTGGAAGGCGATCTGCGGGGCTGGATCCGCCAGCAGGTGGAGGAGCGCGGCGACTGGACGCCGCAACACTTCGAGTTCTCCTTCGGCCTTCCCCCGGGCCCGGAGCGGGATCCGGCCAGCCGCGAGGAGCCCGCCGAAATCCTGGAGGGCTACCGCGTGCGCGGTTCCATCGATCTGCTCGAACACAGCTCCAGCCGCCGGACCTACCGGGTCACCGATCACAAGACGGGCCGCGCGCCGCGCGAGAAGTCGATCGTGGTCAAGGGTGGGGAGCTGCTGCAGCCGCTGCTGTACAGCCTGGCCGCCGAATCCCTGCTGGGAGAGCCGGTCGAGACGGGGCGCCTTTCCTACTGCACCCAGCGGGGCGACTTCCGGACGCTCGAGGTGGTGGTCGACTCGGTCAATTGCGCGCGCCTCGGAACCGTGCTGGAGATCATCCAGGAGGCCGTCGAGGGTTGCTTCCTGCCGGCCGCTCCGGAGGAGAAGGCGTGCGGATTCTGCGACTACCGGCTGGTCTGCGGGCCCCACGAGGAGCTGCGGGTGAGCCGCAACAAGGACCCCCGCTCCCTGGCGCGGCTCTTTCAACTGCGGGCCCTGCCATGAGCGTTTCGATCGATGTTTCCCAGGACCGCGAGAACCGCCGCCGCATCCGGACCGCTCTGCAGGAGAGCCTGCTGGTGGAGGCGGCCGCCGGGACCGGCAAGACCACGCAGCTGGTGGCGCGGCTGGTGGCGGTGCTGCGCGAGGGCCTGACCACTCCCGAGAAGGTCGTGGCCGTCACCTTCACCCGCAAGGCGGCGGGGGAGCTGAAGCTGCGGCTGCGCCAGCAGCTGGAGAACGAACGTTTCGACACCGAGGAGCCGCAGCAGCGCTCGCACCTGGAACGGGCCATCTCGCGCCTGGAAGAGGCGCGCATCGGCACGATCCACTCCTTCTGCGCCGAGCTGCTGAGGGAGCGGCCCGTGGAAGCGGGGGTCGACCCCGACTTTGCGGAGCTGTCCGAGGACGAGGCCCCGCGGCTGTTCGACCGGGCCTTTCAGGGGTGGATCGAGCGCCGGCTCAACGAGACCTCCCCCACCCTGAGCCGGGTGCTGTCGAGGCTGGCCACCTGGAAGATCTACCCGCCGGTCTCGCCCCTGAGCCGGCTGCGCGACGCGGCCTGGCAGCTGGCCGAGTGGCGCGACTTCCCCCGCCCCTGGCGCCGCGATCCCTTCGACCGCGACGCCGACATCGACCGCCTGGTGGAGGAGGTCGACCGGGTGGCCCGGGCCAGCCAGCTGTGCGACTACAAGCAGGACTACCTGCGAATCGCCCTGCGGCCGGCCCGCTTCTTCCGCCGCGCCCTCGAGAAGTCGGAGGAGCTGCGCGGACGCGACTACGACGACCTCGAGGCCGGCCTGCTCGAGCTGCTGCGCGGCCTGCGCTCGGACAAACGCAAGGGGCGCGGGCGCTTTTCGCCCACCGTCTCGCGCCAGCAGATGCTGGAGCGGCGCGAGTCCCTGCTGGAGCGCCTCGAGGAGTTCAAGGCGCGGGCGGACGCCGATCTGGCGGCCGGGCTGCGCGACGAGTTCGGCGAGTTGCTGGAAGGGTACGAGGAGCTCAAGAAGCGCCGCGGAGCGCTCGACTTCGTCGACCTGCTGGTGCGGGCGCGCGACCTGCTGCGCAACGTCCGGGAGGTGCGCTCCTACTTCCAGGGCCGCTTCAGCCACCTCTTCGTGGACGAGTTCCAGGACACCGACCCCCTGCAGGCCGAAATCCTGCTGCTGCTGGCCGCCGACGACCCCGATCAGTCCGACTGGACGAAGATCCGGCTGACGACGGGGAAGCTCTTCGTGGTGGGAGACCCCAAGCAGAGCATCTACCGCTTCCGGCGGGCCGACGTGCTGCTGTACCAGCAGGTCAAGGCGGTGCTGCAGCGGGCCGGCGCCCGGCTCCTGTACCTGAGCCGGAACTTCCGCTCCATCCGCCCCCTGCAGGAGGCCGTCAATTCCGCCTTCGAGCCCATCATGCGGGAGGACCGGGAGAGCGGCCAGCCCGGCTACGTGGGATTGCTCGAGCACCTGGGGCCGGTGGAAGGGCAGCCGGAAGCGGTGGTCCTGCCCGTGCCGGCTCCCTACGGCTATTACAACGTCAGCCGCTACAGCGTCGAGCGGGGACAGCCGGCGATCGTGGGGGCGTTTCTGCAGTGGCTGCTCGAGGAGAGCGGCTGGAAGGTGCACGACCCGGAGGAGCCGCGCTCGCTGGTCCCGCTGCTCCCGCAGCACGTCTGCATCCTCTTTCGGCGCTTCCTCTCCTGGAACCGGGACGTGACGCGGCCTTACATCGAGCAGCTCGAGTCGCGGGGGCTGCCGCACGTGCTGGTCGGTTCGCGCACCTTCCACCAGCGCGAGGAGGTGGAGGCGCTGCGGGCGGCGTTGACCGCCGTGGAGTGGCCCGACGACGAGCTGGCGGTCTTCGCCACGCTCAAGGGCTCGCTGTTCGCGGTGGGCGACGGCGCGCTGTTCCGCTTCCGCAGGGAGATCGGCCGGCTGCACCCGTTCCAGAAGCTCCCCCCGGACCTGGACGGGGAGCTGCAGCCGGTGGCGCAGGGACTGCAGTTGCTGGCCCGGCTGCACGGCGAGCGGAACTCGCAGCCGATCGTGCAGATCGTGCAGGAGCTGATGGAGTACACCCGGGCCCACGCGGGCTTCGCCTTCCGCCCCGCCGGCGAGCAGGTGCTGAGCAACCTGCAGAAGGTGTGCGACATGGCGCGCAACTACGAGTTGAGTTCCGGGATTTCCTTCCGCGGCTTCGTCCGGCGGCTGGTGGAGGAGGCGGACAAGCCCCGCTCCGGGGAGGCGCCGGTGATCGAAGCGGGGGCCGAGGGGATCCGGGTGATGACGCTGCACTCGGCCAAGGGGCTGGAGTTCCCCGTGGTGGTGCTGGCCGACATCACCGCCAACCTCTACTCCCGGGAACCGGACAAGCACGTCGACCTGGAAGGTGAGTTGTGCGCCACCCGCCTGCTGGGCTGCTCGCCCTGGGAACTGGTCGAAAACGCCGAGCGGGAGCAGCGGCGCGACGAGGCGGAAGGGGTGCGCATCGCCTACGTGGCGGCCACCCGGGCCCGCGACCTGCTGGTGGTCCCGGCGGTGGGCGACGGCCCGCTGGAAGGGTGGGTCGGCCCCCTCACCCCGGCGCTCTACCCGCCCAAGGAACGCTGGCGGTCGTCGCAGCCGGCGCCGGGCTGTCCGGAGTTCGGCCAGGCCAGTGTCCTGGAGCGGCCGTCGCGCTACGACGGGCTGGCCGAGTTCTCGGTCGAGCCCGGGATGCACCACCCGCAGGCGGGCAGCCACCGGGTGGTCTGGTGGGACCCCGCGCTGCTGGGGGAAGCGCCCCGCCGCGAGTTCGGGCTGCGCCAGGACCGGCTCCTGCAGGAAGACGGGGGAAGCGAGGCGTCCCGCGAGAGCCTCGACCGCTACACCTCCTGGAAGAAGGGCCGCGCCGAAGCCGTTTCGCTGGGAACGGTCCCGGAGTTCCAGCTGGAGGCCGTGGTGGAGGACGATCCCGAACTGCCGGAGCCGGCACCCGGCGGCCTCAGGGTCGAGTACCTGCAGCGGCCGGCGGGGCGCCCCGGGGGGGACCGCTTCGGGGACCTGGTGCACCGCGTCCTGCGTGACGTGACGCTCGAGCCCGATCCCCGCG
>JBFGHG010000332.1:0-4780 GCA_041578395.1 Acidobacteriota bacterium | reverse complement strand
GTCCCAGTTGCCGTCCCGCAGCCAGGAGAAGGCCAGGCGCCGGCCGTCGGGCGAGAGCGCCAGCGAGCGCACGGGCGACTCGAACCCGGCCAGGCGGAATTGCAGGGAAGTGCCGGAGCCGCCATAGAATTCGTCCCTCCCCTGGTGACGCCTTCGAACCACGAGGGCCCCGTTGGACGAGGCGCTCAGGTCGTACAACGCCTCCGAGCCGTCCGGCGCCCCCGACAGCACCTCCGTCTGCCCGCTGCGGGTGTCGTGAACGCGGATCACCCCGCCGTCGACGAACGCGCAGCGGCCGTCTCCCAGCCACACGGGGTCCGATCCCTCTCCCACGGCCCGCGGCGGGGCTCCCTCCTCGCTCAGGCCGATCCGGGGCCGTCCCGCGTGCCAGCTCTCCACCAGCAGCCGGCGTCCGTCCGGGCTCGAGCGCGGCGAGAAGAGGCTCCAGGGCACCTCCCCGGCCCGCCGCGAGCCGCCGGGCGACAGCGGCGCGTAGCGGCCGCGGGCGCCCTCCATGCCGGTGAAGACCAGCCCGCCGGCAGCGGCGTGCGGCTCCCGCAGCATCAGTCCGAAAAGCGGGTCGGCCCCCGGCGCTTGCACGGGCACCGGTTCGGCCCCGTCCGAGGCTGCTCCCGGGTGGGCGACGGCCGGCAGCAGCCCCCAGCCCAGCGCCAGAGTTCCGGCCAGCAGCGGAAGCCATCTCCGCGGCCCGGAAAGAGGCGCCCGCGACACGTGGAAGGCCGCTGCCGCAAAGGCCAGCAGCGCCCACAGCCTCGGAAACGCCAGCAGATTGAGAAGGCCGCCGGCCAGCGGCTCCAGGTGCGGGTACAGCGGCAGGTGCACGGCGGCCGCCAGCACCCACAGCAGGAACGCCCGACCGTGGCGGCCCTGACGCCGGGCCCGCCCCACCAACACCGCCGCCGGCAGGACCAGCAGCAGGTAGTGGTAGGTGGCGCCGGCCGGCGAGGCCAGCAGCGTCAGCGTCAGCAGCCAGGCACAATCCCGGGCCTCGCGATCGGCGCCGTCGCCCGCCAGCACCCCGGCCGCCGCCCAGGCGACGGTCAGGCCGAAGACCAGCGCGGAGGCGCCGGCGAACAGCAGCGGCGCATCGGTCAGCGGCTGCGGGTTCAGCAGCGGCTCGTGCACCAGCAGCCGCCGCAACAGGCTGTTCCAGCTCTGAAAGCCCACCGCGTACGGATTCTGGATCTCCCCCCGCAGGTGGCGGGGCAGCACTTCGTCCCAGTAGGCCAGGAACGGCTCCGGGCCCGTCAGCAGCAGCGTGGCCAGTCCGACGGCCAGCGCGGCCCCCAGGCCTCCCAGCACCAGCTTCCATTTTCCCCGCCAGGCGAAATAGAGCAGCCAGGGCGCCCCCACGTACTTCACCGGGACCAGGAGCCCCAGCACAGCTCCGGCCAGCAGCGGGTACCCGCGGCGCTCCGCATACAGGCAGCCGGCCAGCGAAGCCAGCAGCGGGAGGTAGAGCTGCCCGAAGGCGAAGTCGTTCCAGAGGGCGGGCCCCGTGAGCAGGAAGAGGACTGCCGTCTCCCCCAGCGCCAGTCCGGCCAGCCGGGCCGTCCAGTAGATGCAGGCCGCCAGGAGCAGCAGCTTCGACAGGGTCCAGACGCGTTTGGCCGCCAGCGGGCTCCAACCGGCCAGGGGGACGAGCACCAGGGCCGCGGCAGGAGGATGCGGCACGAAGCCCCCCAGCTGTCCCACCGTCCCTTGCGCTTCGATCCGCTTTTGAAACCAGAGGAAATCCCGGTAGGACTCCTCCAGCGGCTCTCCCTGAAGGACGACGCGCGAGGCGGTGTGGTAATTGGCGAAATCGCCCAAAGGTTCGGACAGGCCGGGCACGACCCCGCCCAGCAGCAGCAGGGCCGAACCGGCTGCCAGAGCGGCCGCCATCATCCCGCGGCGCATCAGAAGCGGCCCGGGGCGTCGAAGCCCGACTTGAGGCGCTGCAGCCCCCAGTAGGCGTACACCTCCCAGGGCATCTCGAAGCGCTTGTGACGGATGCGCAGGCGGGAGGAGGGTTGAAACAGGTTCAGCAGCAGCTGGTGCCGGCGCGAGTGCGCTTTTTCGCCCACGTTGACCTGGTGGTAGCCGAAGCGCAGGTACTGGCGGATGGCCTGCAGCCGCCGGTGCTCCGACTCCTGCATCCAGGGCAGGCGGGTGATGCGCGGGTAGAAGTCGGCCCACTCCTCGAAGCGGGCCGGAGGCCGGAATCCTTTCCGAAGGCTCACCGGCCAGAGGGGCGAACCCGGGTAGGGGGTGAAGATGTTGGTGTAGCAGTCGGCCTGCGGGTTGGCCCGGTAGATCCGGTCGATCAGGTCCAGCGTCTGCCCCAGGTCGTCCTCCTGCTCCGACGGCAGGCCGAAGATGAAGCCGAAGCTGGCGCGGACGTCCGCCTCGGCGCAGCGGCGGGAGGCTTCGAGGGTGCGTGCCGCGTCGGCGCGTTTTTCGATCGACTCGAGCACCTGGTCCGAGCCCGATTCGGCGCCGAAGTGCACCCGCACCAGCCCCGCCCGCCGGTAGAGCCGAGCCTGTTCGGCGGTCAGACGGGCCCAGCAGTCGACCCGGTCCTGCACGTACCACTCGAAGTCCAGGCCGCGGCGCAGGAAGCCTTCGGCGATCTCCAGGCAGCGCCCGCGGAAGGCGAAGAAGATGTCGTCGATGATTCCCAGCAGCCGGATGCCGAAACGCTCGACCAGGAAGGCCACCTCGTCGACCACCTGTTCGACCGGCAGCAGGTCCAGGTTGCGCCCGTAGACGGAGGCGTTGGAGCAGTAGCCGCAGTTGTAGGGGCAGCCGTGACTGGAGCTGTACATCGCCCAGCGCAGGCCGGTGCGGCGGTGGTAGCGGTCGTAGTCGATCAGTTGGTAGCCCGCCAGGCGGCTGGGCAGCTCGGCGACCTTCGGATAGAGCCGCGGCGGGTTGCGGTGAAGGCGCCCCCGGGCGTCTTTCCAGAGGATCCCGGGGATGTCCTCGAGCGAACCGCCCTCCCGAAACGCTTCCACCAGCTCCTGGAAGGTCACCTCCCCCTGCTTGAGCGCCACCACGTCCACGAAGGGCGCCTCCAGGGTCTGCTCCGGCAGGATCGAGGGGTGCCAGCCGCCCAGCACCACCGGCAGGTCGGGGTAGAGCCGCTTGGCCGCGGTGCCGACCTCGACGGCGCCCCGGATCATCGGTCCGGTGATCAGGGAGATGCCCAGGCAGAGGGCTCCCTCGAGCTCGCGCAGGACGGCCTCCAGGTAGTCTTCGTCCAGGGCGGAGTCGACGATCTTCACCTCGTAGCCGGCCTCGACCAGGGGGGCGGCGACCGCGATCAGGGCCAGGGGCGGCGAGGCTTCCTTGCTCGCATAGGAGGGAAAGAAGAGGACGACCTTGTTCCGCTTCGCCATGGGGTACCAGTCAGGATTCTATCAACTCAGAACCCCGACGTCTCGGGACGCTGGTAGCGGAAGAGCCGCTGCAGCAGCCGCAGCTCGAGGGGAAAATCGTACACGCCCAGACGGTAGCGCCACGCGCTGACGGCCCGCAGCAGGCGGCGGCGCGCCGGGCTCAGCGCCAGGTCGGTGCTGGTGGGGTAGTAGGCGTTCAAGACCCGCTCGAAGTTGCGCAGCCGCCGCCTCAGTCCCCTTTCGAGCCAGGGAAGACGGGAGCTTCGCCGCAATGAGAAGTCGAGCCACTGCGGGCTCACCCATTCCTCCAGAGTCTCGGGGAACGAAAAGCCTTCGGCCCGGGCCGCCTCGTACAGCGCCCCGCTCAGGGGTACCGGGGTGTACTGGTAGAGGACGATCTCGCTGGCCGGGTTGACCCGCTTCACGCGACGCACGAACTGCAGCGTAGCCGCCGCGTCCCCCTCCGGGTCGGGGGGATTGCCGACGATGAAGGAGAATTCCGGCACGATGCCGAAGCGGCGGGCCTGGCCGGCGATCTCCAGCGTCTTGTCGGCGGCCGCCGTCCCCCCTTTGTCCATGCGCTGCAGCACCTGATCGGAGGCGGACTCGGCGCCCATGAAGACCATCTTCAGGCCGGCCTCGCGCATCAGCTGCCAGGAGGCGTCCCGGTAGCCGAGCAGCGTGTCGACGCGCGCCTCCCCCCACCAGCCGACTCCCAGGCCGCGCACGCGTTCGGCGAACTCCACCACGCGGGCTTCGCTGACGAAGAAGTTGTTGTCCATGAACTCCACGGCGTCCGCCCCGAATTCGCCGTGCAGGCGGCCGACCGTCCGGGCCACCCGCCGGGCGCTCTGGGCCCGCCAGCGCCCTTCGGCCAGGTTGACTACGGCGCAGAAGTTGCACCGGAAGGGGCATCCATAGCTGGAATGGTGCGAGAGCGTGCGGCCGCCCAGGAAGGTGCGCCGGAGGTAACGGTCCATTCGCAGCCGCTGGTACGGGAAATCGGGCAGGCGCTCCGGGTCCGGCATCTCCGCCAGCCGCCCGGGCCGGTCCCCGCCGGCCACTTCGGGCAGCCGCGGGGAGTCCTCTCCGGCCTTCAAGCGGTCGACCAGCCGACCGAAGACCCGTTCCCCGTGTCCCCGGATCACGTAGTCCACGAACCCCGAGGCGAGGCACGTCTCCGCATGCTGGGTGGGGAAATACCCACCCCAGACGATCACCAGTCCCGGGAAGGCCTCCTTCAGCTGCCGGCAGAGCGGAACGGCGTCGCACAGCTGCGGCCCCGGCATCACGGTCACGGCCAGGATGGGAACGCGCTGGCCCTGGAGGAGAGCCGCCAGGGCAGCGGCCGGCTCTGCTTCGAGATTCCCGTCGACGAT
>JBFGHG010000331.1:0-4783 GCA_041578395.1 Acidobacteriota bacterium | reverse complement strand
CCCTCGATCACGCCCTTCTGGTGATGGAACGTGAAGGCGTCGGCCGACCCGGACCAGTAGGCGTCGTAGTAGGCGCCGGTGGCGGCCAGTCCCAGTTCGGCTTCTTCCCGGGGAGGTGAATCCGGGTCGGCAGCGGGGGAAAAGACGTTGCCCCACTCGAAGAGCCGGACGTCCGCATTGCCCCGCCGCAGGTTGCGCTGCACCGACTGCAGCAGACCCGGCAGGGTGCTCGAGCGCAGATGCGTGTCCTGCTCGCTGAGCGGGTTGGCCAGCGGCAGCAGCTCGGGAGGGTGACCCCAGAACTGCCCTTCCTGCTCCGGCGTGGTGAATACGAGGTTGTACGCTTCCCGAAACCCGGCGCCGACCAGCACCCGCGCCACGGCCCGCTGATGGCGTTCCCAGGCGAGAAACTCCCCGGGGGCGGCCGGGGGCGGGTAAGTGCTGGGGATCTGGTTGTAGCCGTGGTGCCGCAGCACGTCCTCGGCCAGGTCGTCGGGGATCGACACGTCCACCCGGAAACCGGGAACTCGCACCTCCCAGGCGCCGTTGCTCCCCTCCACCTCGTACTCCAGGGCCTCGAGCGTCTGGGTAACGAAGCCCGCATCCAGCGGAACACCCACCACCCGGGTCAGGCGGCCGGAGTCGAGCGACACGCGGGCTCGCCGGTGCGGGCGGGGGTTTTCGTCCAGTACCGGCCCGGCACAGCGTCCGCCGGCCAGCTCCAGGATCAGCTGGGTGGCCCGGTTGAGGGCGCGCACGGGCGCCTCCGGGTCGGCTCCCCGTTCGAAGCGGTAGGAGGCCTCCGTCCGCATGCCGAGCGCCGTGGCGGTCCGCCGGATGGTGGCGGGATCGAAGTAGGCGCTCTCCAGCAGCAGGGTGCGGCTGTCCAGCCCGATCTCGCTCTCCGCCCCTCCCATGATGCCGGCCAGCGCGGCTGGTTCTCGGGCGTCGCAGATCAGGAGCATCCACGGCTCGAGCTGCCGCTGCTGCCCGTCCAGCGTCGTGAGGCTCTCTCCCTGCCGGGCGCGGCGCACCACGATTCGATGGTCCCCGAGCCGGTCGTAATCGAAGGCGTGCAGCGGGTGTCCCATCTCCAGCAGAACGTAGTTGGTCACGTCCACGACATTGTTGATGGAGCGCTGACCCACCGCTTCCAGACGCCGCCGCAGCCAGTCCGGGGACGGCCCCAGGCGGAAATCGGTGATCACCCGGGCGGCGTAGCGGGGGCACCCTTCGGCGTCCTCGATGAGCACGCTGGCCGGGTGGGTCTCACCGCCGGCGTCCAGCGGCGGCGCTCCGGCGGCGGGCGGGCGCAGCTTCAACCCGTAGTGGACGGCCAGCTCCCGGGCGACCCCCAGGTGGTTGAGCCAGTCGGGCCGGTTGGTGGTGACGTCCAGGTCCAGGACCGTGTCTTCGCCCTCCTCGACGCCCTCCAGGGCCAGTCCCAGGTTGGTCAGGGCGTCCGCCACCTCCTGCCAGCCGGGAGCCAGGATGTCCAGGTCCAGATAGTCGTGAAGCCACTGATAGCTGATCTTCATGGTGTCCAGGCCGGCGCTCCCCGCATCGGCTCCTCCTCGCTTCGCGACCTCGCCTCGAGGGCCCCATCCGCCTCCGTCACCGCGCTTACGAACCTCGGTACTAGAACTGCCGCAGGAAGCGAACGTCGTTTTCGAAGAAGAGGCGCACGTCGGGGATCTCGTACTTCAACTGGGCCATGCGCTCCACGCCCATGCCCCAGGCGAAGCCCGTGTAGCGGGACGAGTCGTATCCCACCATCTCCAGCACCCGGGGGTGTACCATGCCGGCGCCCAAGATCTCGATCCAGCCGGTCTGTTTGCAGGTCCGGCAGCCCTTGCCCAGGCAGAAGCAGGAGATGTCCACCTCCGCCCCGGGTTCCACGAAGGGGAAATAGCTGGGCCGCAGCCGGATTTGCGTCTGCTTGGAGAAGAGCGCCTGCAGGAAGACTTCCAGGGTCCCTTTGAGGTCGGAGAAACGGATTCCCTCGTCCACCACCAGCACCTCGAACTGGTGGAACATGGGGCTGTGCGTGGCGTCCACCGCGTCCCGGCGATAGACGCGCCCCGGGACCACGATCCGCACGGGCGGCTGCTGGTTCTCCATGGTGCGGATCTGCACCGGAGAGGTGTGCGAGCGCAGCAGCAGCGAGTCGTCGACGTAAAAAGTGTCCTGCGACTCGCGGGCCGGGTGGCCGGCCGGGATGTTGAGGGCCTCGAAGTTGTAGTAGTCGCTCTCGATCTCCGGACCGTCTTCGATCCGAAACCCCATGGCGACGAAGATCTCTTCGATCTCGCGGCGCAGCCGGCCCAGGGGGTGCAGTCCCCCCGGCGGCGGGCGGTAGGCGGGCAGGGTGACGTCCACCGCCTCCTCGCGCAGCAGCTGCTCCCGCTCACCGCCGCGCAGCTGCTGGAGGCGTTCCTCGAGGGCGGCTTCCACCCGGCCGCGCAGCTCGTTGAGCAGCTTGCCCGCGGCGGGACGTTCGGAAGCCGGCAGTTTGCCCAGCTGCCGCATCTCCAGGGAAAGCAGGCCGCGGTGCCGGCTCAGGTACTTGTCCCGAACGGCCGCCACGGCGTCGGTGTCCGGCGCCTCGGCAAGGTCGCGGCTGAACTGCTCCCAGAGGGGGTGGGCCGTGCTCGTCCTCATCGGTGCCCGTGCGGCGGTCAGGCCGTCGCGGAGCGCGCCGTCTCCACCAGTTTGGCGAAGCCGGCCTCGTCCCGCGCCGCGATGTCGGCCAGCATCTTCCGGTTGAGGTCCAGACCGGCGACGCGAAGCCCGTGCATCAGGCTGCTGTAGGAGATTCCGTTCTGGCGGGCCGCGGCGGCGATCCGGGTCACCCAGAGACGGCGAAAATCGCGCTTGCGCCGGCGGCGGTCGCGGTAGGCGAACCGGAGCGAGCGCATGACCTGCTCCTTGGCCGCCCGGTGGAGCTTGCTCTTGGTGCCCCAGTATCCCTTGGCCTGCGCCAGGATCTTCTTACGCCGGCGCGCCCTCTTGCTCCCACGTGTGACTCTCGACATGACTCTTCTATCCTCTCCAGGGTGGTGATCACCCCAGATTGAGCATCTGGCGGACCCGCTTCTCGTCCGACGGGGAGACCAGCGACCAGGTGCGCAGGTTTCGTTTCCGTTTGGACGGCTTGCCCGTCAGCTTGTGTCGGTGGTGGCTGCTCTTCCGCTTGATCTTTCCGGTACCCGTCAACTTGAAACGCTTGGCGGCAGCCCGTTTCGTCTTCAGCTTCGGCATGATGCCCTCTTCTATTCACTGCTGGTCACTGCTGGCTCTTGCGGGGCGACAGGATCATCGTCATGTTGTACCCCTCGAGCTTGGGTGGTCTCTCCACCTGCGCCAGCTCTTCCACTTCGTCTCGAAGCCGTTCCAGGATCTCGCGTCCGATCTCAGGATGCGTGACTTCGCGGCCTCGGAACATGATGGTCGCCTTGACCTTGTTTTCGTCTTCCAGAAAGCGGATCACGTGCTTCTTCTTGAACTCGTAGTCGTGTTCGTCGATCTTGGGACGGAACTTGACTTCCTTGACGTGAATCGTCTTCTGGTGCTTCTTGGCCTCCTGCAGCTTCTTGCTCTGCTGGTAGAGGTATTTGCCGTAATCCATGATCCGGCACACCGGGGGGCGTGCCGTGGCGGCCACCTCGACCAGGTCGAGACCCCGTTCTTCCGCGAGCTTGAGGGCCGACTCGGGTCGCATCACGCCCAACTGCTCGCCCTCCTCGGAGATGACTCGAATCTCCGGAGCGCGGATGCGGTGGTTCACACGAGCCCGAATGTTACTCCGCCGCGACGGTTTGTATGATCCCCTCAAGACGTGAAGCAGTTCCTTTCTTCCCCCGCCACCCTTTGGTGACCGGGTAAATGCGGCGGCTCTCGCGGGTCCTTCCCGGCGAGCCCGCCACCCATTCCATCCCAAAAAAAATGGTAGGTGCGAGCGGATTTGAACCGCTGACCCCTTCCGCGTCAAGGAAGTGCTCTACCCCTGAGCTACGCACCTACTCGGGACGAATCACGATAGCACAAAGTCCTGGACCCGAAAAGCCGGCCGCCGAGTCCCCGCGCACTCCCCGACCGGCACCTCGGACCTGTCGACTCGGCGGTTAGCGCCGGTTGATGGCGTCCTTCAAGGCCTTGCCGGGGGTGAACTTGGCCACCTTCTTGGCCGGGATCTTGATGGGGGCGCCCGTCTTGGGGTTGCGGCCCGTGCGGCCGGCGCGCTTGGACACGGAAAAGGACCCGAATCCGACCAGCGTGACCTTGTCTCCCTTTTTGAGGGACTTCTCGATGTGGTTCACGAGTGAATCCACCGCTGCCGCGGCCTCGGATTTCGTGATATCAGCGTCCTTGGCAATGGCGGCAATCAAATCACCTTTGTTCATTACTCCTCCTTGGTGTTGATGAATGAGAAAAATTGCGTCCGAGTCTAGGCTGCCTTACGCGCCACCCGTTCCCGAACTTGCTCCAGCGCCTGGTTCAGTTGTTCGGCTTCCACGGCGGCGTCCAGCTTACGATAGAAGTCGTCCACGAGGCTATCGTCGAAGTTCTCGGTGGTGTTCTCGAAGTAGAAATTCGTGACGAATTCCTGGTTGGGAGCCCGAACGTCCGGAGTCACTCCGGATTTCCTCGTCGTGTCTGCCTGCAGCGGTTCACCGCCGGGCCGGTAGAAGAGCGTGGTGGAGACGAAGAGCCTGGCCCCGTCCCCCACCGGAAAACCGGTCTGCAACGAACCTTTCCCGTTGCTGCGCTCGCCCACCACCGT
>JBFGHG010000330.1:0-4785 GCA_041578395.1 Acidobacteriota bacterium | reverse complement strand
TGCGGTAGAGCCGATTGGGGCCGTAAGAGGTGAGGTACAGGTCGGGCCAGCCGTCGTTGTCGACGTCCCCGACGGCCACGCCGTTGCCGTAGCCGCCGCCCGTGACGCCGGCCCGCCCGGTCACGTCGCTGAAGGTGCCGTCGCCGTTGTTGCGGTACAGGGCGTTGCGGGCCGGACGTTCAGCGCCGGAGCGGGTATGCGTCCCGCTGTCGACCAGGAACACGTCCAGCCAGCCGTCGCGGTCGAAGTCGACGAAAGCACCGCCGCCCCCCATGGTCTCGATCAGGTATTTCTCCGAGGTGGCGCCGTTGTGGTGGGTCCAGTCGATCCCCGCCGTCCGGGTGACGTCCGTGAAGACCACGCCCGAATCGTTGAAGGCGCCGGCTGAAACCGCCGTCAACACGAAGGGCCAGAGGAACCGCAACATCCCCGAATTTTATCACGGTGGGACAGGCCCCCCTTGCCTGTCATCCCGGAGCAACCGCTCAGGGCTTGCGAACCTCCCCGGGCGCCAGCCGGTGGCCTTCGTCCAGATACCACTCGGTCTGGCTCAGAATGCCGCGCAGCACCCGCACCTCCCTCTCGCTCAGGTCGGGCCGCGCCAAGCCGCGCAGGACGGACATGATGTGCTCGGGGTTGGACTCGCTCAGGAACCCGACGCGCGTCAGCAACGCCTGCGCCTGGCCGAACATCTGCTCGCGCTGACGCTGGCTGGCCGCCGGTTCCGCCGCAGCGGCCGCCGGGACGGTCCCGGCCGCCTGCGAAATCTCGTAGGCGAACAGCAGCACAGCCTGGGCGAGGTTCAGGACGGGATGCTCGGGATGGGCGGGGATGGTGGCCAGGACCTGGCAGCGGGCCAGCTGCTCCTCCTCGAGGCCGGTCCGTTCGGGGCCGAAGACGAGTCCGATCCGCCGCGAACCCGCTCGCTCGGCCAGGTAGCCGGCAGCTTCCCGGACGGGCAGCACCGGCCGCCGAAGGCTCCGCTCCCGGGCGGAAGTGGTCCCCGCCAGCACGTGCTGCTCCGACACCGCCTCCTCCCAGTCCTCGAAGACCCGCGCGTTTTCGACGAGAGGATACGCCTTGCCCGCCAGGGCCCGGCACTGGCGGTCGCCGGTGTCGGCCGGACGCACCAGTACCATTCGCGACAGCCCCATGTTCATCATGGCGCGCGCGGCGGAACCGATGTTTCCCGGCTCCTTGGGTTCGATCAGGATGACGCTGACGCTGTCCAGGAAGGACTCGGCGGGTCCGCTCACGGTCGGGTAGTGTAACATGCGGCGGCGCGGCGCCTTGAAACGAGGACAAGGCCCGCACGTATCAGATCAGGGCGGGGGATCGGGGAGTCGAAAGGAACCGGGAGACTCGATGAGGGAGAGACCCTCGCTCGATCACGGGCGCATTCTGGTGCGGAGCGCGGCCGCCGCTTTTTTGCTTTTCGCGCTGCTGGTGGGGATGGCTCCGATCGTGGGCCGGCCCGACGGAACGGCGATTCCCGGTGAAGCAGGGACGGTCGTGCAGACGCCGGTTCTGTGCTCCAGCATGCCCGACTGCCACGTGGACAACCCCGTCAACGACATCGGCAACGTCGAGATCCTGGATGCGCCCGCCGAGTACGAGCCGGGACGGACCTACGACCTGGGCCTCGAGATCACCGGCTTTCGCTTCACCCGCCGCTACGGGTTCCAGCTGGCCGCCTTCTTTGCCGGCACCGAGAGTCAGGCGGGCACGCTCGAGCCCACCACGCCCGCGACGGCGCGCTTCGACTTCGAGGGCCTCCAACTGCTGACCCACCTCGAGCCCCTGGAATCGGGTGACGTCTCCTTTCGCTGGACCGCTCCGGACCCGGCCGCGGGGCCCGTCACGCTGCGGGTGGCTTCCAATTCAGCCAACAACGACAACTCGGAGCGCGGCGACCACATCGCCACGGCGGAAGTCACGATCCCCCCGGCCCAGGGCCTGCCAGAACTCGAGGTCTTCTACTTCCCGCAGATCGGCGTCGGAACCTTCAGCGCCGGCGGCGTCCCCCAGCAGTTCACGACCGAGCTGATCTTCGTGGACGCCGGAGAGCGTTCTCCGCTGATCGTGGAGGTCCTGGACGGCTCGGGGAGCCCTCTGGAGGTGGACGTCCAGGTGGGTGCAATGCAGCTTCCCGGCCAGACCCGCTTCGAGACCGAACTGGCGGCGGGGCAGGCCGTCAAACTGACGCTGACGAGCGCCGCACCGGTGCAGGCCGGCTACGCCCGCGTCACGGCGGCGGCTTCGGTGGGAGGGACGGCCGTCTTCACCCAGTCGGAGACCGGCGGCCGCATCCTCTACGAAGCCGGAGTCCCCGCCAGCCGTCCCCTCGAGCGGTTCAGTTTGGCGGCCCAGACGGAGCCGGGTCTCAGCGACACCGGCCTCGCGCTGGTCCGTCCCGGTTCGGGCGGGGCGCCCGCGGGAGCGGGTGCGCAGGTGACGCTGCGCCTGTACGACGCCGGTTTTCAACTGCTGGAGGAAACGGCGGTGGAGCTGGCGCCCGGTCAGCACCTCCCCCGCTTCCTCACCCAGTTCTTTCCGGGACTGGCGGGGGCCGCGGAGAGCTTTCAGGGGAGCGTCACCGTCTCGAGCGACCGCCCCCTGGCGGCCGTCACTCTCCGCCAGACCGTGGTACCGACGCTGACGGCGTTTCCGGTGATCGAGGGGAGTGCGGACTCTCCCTGATCAGGGCGTCTTCTGGAGAAAGGCTTCCGCTTCGCTCCGCAGCTCTTCCCGGAACGCCCCCTGCCGCACCAGCCGATACTGCAGCCGCGCGAGATCGGCCCGGCCGCTCTGGCGGTAGAGGCGGGCCAGCAGGACGCGCGCACGGAGGGTGTACTCGGCGTCGTCCAGACCGGCCAGAGACAGGCCCTGTTCCAGGACCCGCACGGCATCCTCGGTCCTCCCCGCCGCCGCCAGCAACTGCCCGCGGCCCCACCAGGCGATGATCGCCTGGGGCGCCTCCCCGGTGGCCTCTTCCAGCAGCTGGAGCGCCCGGACCGGGTCCTGCGCGGCCAGGCCGCGCGCCTGCAGGAGTTTGCCCATGGCTTTCTGGAACGCCGGGGGCCACGGTTGGACGTCCGGCGACGGCTCGAAGACGACAACCCGAGGCGAATCGGACACGTCCGAGGAGGAGAGCTGCAACACGTTCCCGGACAGCCGCTCGACGCCGTCCCGGCCTTCCAGCCACGGGTCGACCGGCCCCAGCGACTCGGGCAGAGGGGATAGCGACGGAATCCGATAGTGCATGGGGACGGCAATGCGAGGCTTCACCCGCTCGAGCACCTGCTCGGCCTCTTCCTTTTTCAAGATGTGGTACTGCCCGTCCACAGGCATCAACAGGACGTCCACAGCCCCCAGCAGCCCGGCCTGCTGCTCGCTCAGCGGCCCGTTGTCCCCCAGATGGGCGATGCGGACCCGTCCGGTCTCGACGACCCAGATCGTGTTGATCTGGCCGAAGTCCTCCCCGTACGGATCGGCGTGCTTGCCGGCGATGCCCGAGATCCGGACATCTCCCACCTGGTAGCGGCCCGGGTGGCGGAAGACGGCCGGGTGTCCGGCCACCGAGTAGGCGGCGTCGTGGTCGTAGTGCGGGTGCGTGATCAGCACCGCGTCCGCCGAGATGCCCTCCGGGAACGAGTAGCCCAGCCAACGGCTGCTGTTGTAGGGGTCGATCACCACCCGCGTACCCAGCGGCGAGTGAATGACGAAGGCCGCGTGGGCGACGTATTCCAGCTTTGCCTTGGTCCAGGCGGGCGAGCCGGCCAGGAAAAAGACGGTCAGGGCGGCGGCGATTCTCGCGGCGGGCATGGGACCTCCTCGGTGTGTGCTGATCCTAACACGCCGCAGTGGTACCCTTGGTCCCCGCATGCCGGCAGAGTTCAGCGTCGCCTTCCAGACCGACAAACCCCTCTCGCAGTATGCCGAGCTGGCACGGGAGTCGGAGGAACTGGGCTTCGACCGGGTCAGCGTCTACAACGACCTGCTCTACCAGCCCGCCTGGTTCCCCCTGCTGGAGATGGCCCGCGCCACCCGCCGCATCGGTTTGGGCCCGGCCGCGGTCAACCCCTTCCTCTGCCATCCGCTCCACCTGGCCGCCCAGGCCGCACTGCTCGAAGAGGCGGCGCCGGGCCGGACCTGCCTGGGCATTGCCCGGGGAGCCTGGCTGGACCTGCTGGACGTGCGGCCGCCCCGGCCCGTCGAGGCCCTGAGCGAGGCGATCCGGCTGATCCGTCACCTGCTGGACAGAACGTCGGAGACGTTCGATGGCGCGCACTTCCGGCTGAGCGCGCGCGAGCGGCTCCGCTGGGAGCTGCCCAAACGGGAGGTCCCCATCCTGCTCGGGAGCTGGGGTCCCCGGACCATCAAGGCCTGCCTCCCCTGGATTCAGGAAGTCAAGCTGGGGGGCACGGCCAACCCGTCGGTGGTTCGCCGGACTCGCGCTTTGCTCGATGAAGCGGGACTACCGGGAAAGCGAACTCGTCTGGTGGTGGGCTGTGTGACGGTTGCGGCCCTGGACGGCAGGCGTGCCCGCCGGCTGGCCCGCCAGGAGGTCGCCCTCTACTTGCCGGTGGTGGCGCGGCTGGACCCCGATCTCCAGGGGGGCGGGGATCTGCCCGCGCGGGTGCAGGAGCGGCTGGATGCCGGCGATGCCGAGGGTGCAGGCCAACTGATCCCCGACCGGCTGCTGGAGCTGCTGACGCTGG
The DNA here is from genome assembly GCA_041578395.1 of Acidobacteriota bacterium. GTDB lineage: Bacteria > Acidobacteriota > UBA6911 > RPQK01 > JANQFM01 > JBFGHG01. The sequence continues at coordinate 64 of JBFGHG010000330.1, read as the reverse complement.
CGGGGACCCCGGAGCAGCTTGTCACACACTCCGCGCGGCTGCTGGAGGCGGGCGCCGACCGGAT
>JBFGHG010000329.1:0-4787 GCA_041578395.1 Acidobacteriota bacterium | reverse complement strand
GGTGACGGGTGGGAGGCGGGGGAGTCAAGGCGAAGGAGCCCGAATCAGGGGCGGTCCCGGCGCAGCACCCGGCCCGCCAGCTCTCCGGTGAATTCTCCGTCCCGTACGGCGATGCGGCCGTTGAGCAGCAGGTGGACGACGCCTTCGGAGAGCTGGTGGGGCTGCGTGAAGGTGGCCCGATCGCGGAAGCGCTCCAGGTCGAACACGACGACGTCCGCCACCGCCCCGGGGCGCAGCCAGCCGCGCCCGTCGAGCCCGAAGACGGCGGCCGGCAGGGAGGTCATGCTGCGGATGGCGTGGGCCAGGTCGACGGTGCCCTGCTCGCGGACGTAGAGGCGGATCTTGCGGGGGAAGGTCCCGTAGTTGCGGGGGTGCGGGACGCCGCGGCCCAGCGGGACGAGGCCGCCGTCGCTGGAAGTCATCACCCAGGGTTGGGCCATCAGCCGGCGCACGTCCTCCTCGTTCATGTTGTAGGAGACGATTCCCACCGAACCTTCCCGGATCAGCATCAGGGCGGTCCGGAGGGGCTCCTGGCCGCGCTGCCGCGCCACCTCTTCCAGGGTCAGGCCTTCCAGGCTCCGGTCGGGCTCGAAGAAACGGATGCCGATGCGGCCGGCTCCGCCGCGCCGGGCCAGGTTTTCGGCCATTTCCTGCAGCAGCCGTTCGCCGGGGTCCGCCAGCCGCTCGAGCATGGCTTGCCGGCCTCCCTCTTCGGCCCAGCGCGGCACCAGGGCGGCGGACAGGCCGGTGGCCGAGGCGGGGTAGGGGTACTGGTCGGCGAAGACCTCGACCCCTTCCTCCCGGGCCCGCTCGATGCGCTGGACGATCTGGGCCGAGGCGCCCCAGACGTTGGGCCCCAGCGCCTTGATGTGCGTCACCACCCCCGGCAGGCCCGCCCGCCGCGAGATCTCGATCACCTCCTGGACGGCCGCCACCACGCCGGCCCCGTAGTCCGCTTCGTCGCGGATGTGGCTGGTGTAGACGCCCCGATGGGCGGCGGCCACGCGGGCCAGTTCGACCAGTTCGTCGGTCTCGGCGAAATTGCCGGGAGCGTAGAAGAGGCCGCTGGACAGGCCGAACGCGCCGGCCTGCATGGCCTGCTCGACGAGTTGCCGCATGCGGGCCAGTTCCTCGCCGCTGGGCGCCCGCTTCTCCATTCCCACGACCTGGCGGCGGATGGAGCCGTGCGGCGCCAGCAGGGCGGCGTTGACGCCCAGTCCGTGCTCGAGCAGCCTCTCCCGCTGGGCTTCGAGGTCGACCGGACCGCCCCCGTCGGGGTTGACGAAGACCGTCGTGACGCCCTGGGCCAGCAGCGGGCGGGCGTGGCTCAGCTCGGCGCTCTCCAGCCCCGGCCCCGCGTGCGAGTGGACGTCGATGAAGCCCGGGGCCACGTAGAGTCCGGCGGCGTCCAGCGTCTGCGCCGCCGGGCTGCCGGCCAGCCGGCCCACCGCCGCGATGCGCCCGCCGCGGATGCCGACGTCGGCGCCGATCCAGGGGTTGCCCGACCCGTCCAGCAGCCGGCCGCCCACGATCAGCACGTCGTAGGGCTGCTGCTGGGCGGCGCTCGGGGCCAGGGTCAGGGAGAGGAGGAGAGTCAACCATCCCGGGTTCATGTGGGTTTCCTTTCAGTGGAGAGGATAGTTTGGAGTGTGATGGCTTGCCACTGCTTTTCTCCGGATCGGGTCGTGAGCCGGCCGGCCAGGAGGGAATGGCGGGCAGGGATGCCCGCCCCACTCCGAATCTTGACGGCTGTGGGCCGACCTGCTAAGACTTCCCTAGCAGTGTTGGTCCGACCGGGACAATTCAACGAGGAAGGTGCCGCATGAAACTCGTCGACACCGTCAACAAGCTCCTGACCCGCAAGGGGAACGAGATCTGGGCGGTGACGCCGGACAGCTCCGTCTACGCCGCCGTCGAGCTGCTCTCCAAGAAGAACATCGGCGCGCTGCTGGTCATGGAAGGCGACCGGCTGGTGGGCATCTTCTCGGAGCGCGACTACGCCCGCAAGGTGGTCCTGAAGGGGAAGTCGTCGCGAAAAACGAAGATCGAGGAGATCATGATCAGCCCCGTGATCACCGTCACGCCCCGCCACAAGGTGGAGGAGTGCATGAAGATCATGACCGACAACCGCTTCCGCCACCTGCCGGTGGTGGCCGACGACAAAGTGGTGGGAGTCCTCTCGATCGGGGATCTGGTGAACTGGATCATTTCGGCCCAGGAAGAGGCCATTCACCAGCTCGAGGACTACATCACCGGCAAGTACCCCGGGTAGCGCCTCCAGCCGTCACCGTCGCGGCCCCCTACACCCACCCCTGGAGCCGGAACCGGTCCAGCACCTGGACGAACCGCTGCATCTCCTCCGGCAACCCCAGCGAGACCCGGTTGAAGCCGAGCATGGGGGGGAAGGGGCGACCCACCAGCACGCCGTGGTCGCGCATCCGTTCGATGTAGGTCCGGACCGCACCCTGGATCCGGTACATCACGAAGTTGGTGTGCGACGGCAGGTGGGGGATCTCGAGCCGGTCCAGCGCCTCCACCAGGACCCGGCGGGCCTGATCGTTGAGGCGCAGGCTCTGGCGGCGGTGCGCTTCCTCCTCGAGCGAGCTGATGCCGGCCACGATGGCCAGGTGATTGATGTTGACGTCGGCGGCCCAGCGGCGCAGCCTGCCGGCCGTCTCGCGGTGGCAGATGCCGTAGCCCAGCCGCAGCCCGGCCATCCCGTACACCTTGGAGAACGTGCGCGTGACCACCAGGCCGGGGCGCTCCATCGCCAGCGGCACGGCGGTTCGGTAGCCGGACTCGGTGACGTAGTCGAAGTACGCCTCGTCGATCAGAAACGCCGTCGAGGGGGCCTGGCGGGCCCACTCCTCCACCTCGGCACAGGAGGTGACCGTGGCGGTGGGGTTGTTGGGGTTGCAGACGTAGACGAGCGCCTGGGAGGCCTCTTCCGCTTTGCGCCGCATCGCGGGAAGGTCGTGGGCGTGATCGGCCGTGAGCGGCACTTCGGCGATGTCCACGCCGTCGCGGGCGTAGCCGGCCACGTTGTCGAAGGTGGGAGTGGCCATCACCAGCCGCCCGCCGGCAGCGGCCAGCGCCTGGACCGCCATTTGGATCACCTCCGAGGAGCCGTTGCCCAGCACCAGGTTGTCGCGGGACACGCCGTGGCGCTCGGCCAGGGCCTCCTCGAGCGCCCCCAGGCGCGAGAAGGGATAGCGTCCAGCTTCGGACAGCCCGGCCACCACGGCCTCGCGGCTGCCCGGGGAGAGCCCCCGCGGGTTCTCGTTGGAATTCAGGCGCAGGGGCCCGTTGGACTGGGCCCGCGCGGGGGCGAGCGGGAGCATGCCGCCGACTCCGGCGGCCACTCCGGCGTGGAGAAAGTGTCTGCGGTTCATGGCGTCCTCCTGGAAGGATTGGAGTTCGCTGTGGATGATACGAGAGGGAGGGGCAGCCCGCAACGTTGGCTCGATTGCGATTACGATTACGATTACGATTGCGGCTGTGGCTGCGACTCGGCCTCGTGGATGGCGGGGATAGGGTATATAGTTTTGGGCAGGTGAGGTTCGTTAGCCGGACGCGGGCCGGCCGGAGGAAGCGTTTCGTATGACGGAAGACAAGAGCGCCATCGTCTCCCAGCTGGAAAACCTGGGATCGTCGCTGTTTCAGGTCACCGAAAAACTGGCGGGCCTGGACCGCGAATTCGCCGACGTCAAATCGCAGCTGGGACCCCAGCTGCAGGCCGTGCAGTCGTTTCTGACCGACCACGCCTCGGTCCTGCTGGGACCCAGTCCCTCGGCGGGCCCCGAGGTGGGGCAGATCAACGAGGCCGTTCAGAAACTGGTGCTGTGCAAGGACCAGGAGCAGATCCTCGAGGTCTTCCTGGAGGAGACGGAACAGCACGTCGACCGCGCGATCCTGTTTCTGGAGAAGGACGAGACCTACACGCCCTGGAAGAGCATGGGCTTTCCTTCGGTGACCATCGAGTCGGTCGAAGCCTCGCATCCGGACGACCCCATCGTGCGCGCGGCGCGCCAGCAACGGATCCTGTACCGCGCGGAGGGCGTGGGCGAAGCGTTTCCCTGGTTGGGCAACGCCGGGGACCTGCCCCAGGCGGCCGTCTGCATTCCGCTGGTCTTCGGCGACTCGGTCCCGATCGTCTTTTACGGGGACGCGGCGCGCGGCATTCCGCTGGATTCCCTGGAACTGCTCAGCCACGTCACCACGCTGGTCCTGAAAAACCATTACCTGCAGGTGCTGGTCCAGGAACCGGACCGGAGACCCGGCGCCGCCGCGGCAGCTGCCGCAGCAACGGCGGCCGCGGGAGTGGTGGCGAGTGCACCCCCGGCGACTCCTACCACGGCACCCGAGGTGGAGCCGGAGGCGGCTCCTCGAGCCGAACCGGGACCGGAGCCCGAGCCCGAACCGGAGGCCGCGTCGACCGCCGAGCCCTACCCGGCCGTCGAGCCCGCCCCGGAGCCGGAAGAAGTCGAGGAGCCCGCCGCGGATGCAGCGCCCGAGAGCGCGGAGGCCGCCCCGCTGGATGCTTCCTCCGTAACCGAGGCCCCGTCCTTCGAACCCGAGGTACCATCCTTCGAGCCCGAGGCCCCGGCGCCCGACGCCCCTTGGTTCGAGCCGGAAACTCCTTCGTTCGAGCCGGAAACTCCTTCGCTCGAGCCGGAAACTCCCTCGTTCGAACCCGAGACTCCCTCATTCGAACCCGAGACTCCCTCGTTCGAACCCGAAACTCCCTCGTTCGAACCCGAAACTCCCTCGTTCGAACCCGAGGCTCC
>JBFGHG010000328.1:0-4797 GCA_041578395.1 Acidobacteriota bacterium | reverse complement strand
TGCTCAAGTAGGGGGCGCTTCGGCGGCACCGCTACACCGGGGCATCCTGCGCGACGCGCGGCGGGATGCCCCGTTTTTTCAGGCGTTCCTTTCCGGTTTGCCGGCGCTTTTGCGTGTTACACCATGCAGGCGGAGACCCCGCCCGATCCGCAGCCCTCGGTGTGTACCAGCGCGACCGCCCGCGAGAGGCCATGGCGCCGGCCGGCCCCCGCCGCGTTGAGCCGTTCGGCCGCGATGCGGGCGATCTGGCCCGAGCAGAGGCTGGTGGGCAGGATCAGTGACACCAGTTCGGTGGCGCACACCCGGCCCCGGGAGAGGGCCGTGAAGGTGAGCCGCCGTCGCGGAGGTTCGACCGTGAGTTCGAGCGGGCCGGCCGCGGCCGTCCCCGGCGCTGCCTCCCCCGCGCGGCCCGGCTCGGTCTGCCGCCAGTCCCGCCAGATCGAGACCTGCCAGTGGCCGGCCCGGTCGCCGCGCGTGGGTTGGCCCGAAGCCGTGGCCGCCGACAGCTCGAACAGCTCCCGCCCCAGCTCCTCCATGCCGCCGCCCGACAGCAGGCGGCCGGCGTCGAAGTCCATCTCCGAGCCGAGCAGGCGGAAGCGCCGCGTGGTGGAGACGACCTTGAGCGTCGGTACGAACGGAAAGTTGGTCACCGAGCCGTTGCCGGTGGTGAACAGCACGAGGTTGGCGCCGGAGGCCACCTGCCCGGCGACGCTTTCCAGGTCGTTGCCCGGGCTGTCCATGAAATGAAGGCCGGAGCCGGACATGGGCGCCGCGTAGTCGATCACCCGCTCCAGCCTCACTTCGGGATGCCGCTTCATGGCCGCCCCCAGCGACTTGAGCGTGATGTTGTAGAGGCCGCGCAGGCGGTTGCCGCCCGAGGGGTTCCCTTCCGCCGTCAGTCCGTGAGAGGCCGCCAGCTGCTGGAAGCGTTCGATCCGCTCCAGGAAGGCTCGGCCCGTCTCGAGATCGCGGACGCGGTCCAGCAAGTACGACTCCGCCCCGATCAGCTCGTCCGTCTCGGCCAGATTCGCAGCCCCCCCGTGGCGGATGACTTCCCGGGCCGCCCGGGCGATCAGCGGGTTGGCCGTCACGCCCGAGAACGCGTCCGAACCCCCGCACTGCAGGGCCACCCTCAAGGAGTCCAGGCCGCACGTGGTTCGGCGGCAGGCGCCGGCGGCCTCCAGCCAGCGGGAGAGGATCCGTTCCCCCTCCGAGAGTCCGTCTTCGAGGGGTCCCCGCAGGCGCAGGAACTGGTGGGGAACGTCCTCGAGCGGGTAGCCGAACCGGCGGGCGAAACGCCGCAGCTGCCCGTTGCCGATCGCCTCCCCCCCGTCCTCGACCGCCAGCACGGCCGCCACGTTGGGGTGGATCATGAAGCCGGCCAGAGCGCTCAGCAGCAGTTGAGCGTTGTTGGGCAGCTCCGTCTCGCCGCCCTCGGTATGGGCCACGGCCACCACCCCGTCCAGGTTCGGAGACGGGTCGATGCGGGCCTGCATTCGAGCGGCCAGCAGGCGGCTGTAGGCGGCCGTCCGCGAGGAGGTCCCCAGGATCACCAGGAAGTTGCGGGTGCCGACTCCCCGGCGCCCGGGGCGCTGAAAACCTTGAAACGACTTCGTTTCCGCCGCGGGCTGCAGGGGCGCCGCGGGTCGGAATTCCCGCTTTCGGAGGGAATAGGGGCGCAGGGCGAGGTCCTGGAAGTTGGCGCGCGGGAGGTCGTCGCCGCGCAGCGCGAGTTCGCTGCGGGTGGCCTCGTTGCACAAACAGCCGCCGGCGGGGATCTCCTCGAGCGCGACACCGAAGGGCAAGCCCCAGGAGAGCAGCGGCCGGCCCGGCACAATGGGCTCGACCGCGAACCGGTGACCCTCCGGCACGGCCCCCGCGATGGCGAGCGGGCCCCGCCGGGTCCGGACGATCGTGCCGGCGTCGATCCGCCGGGTGGCGATGGCGCAATTGTCCCCCGGCGTCGGGAGTCGGGCCAGGCTCTGCAGCGGCTCACCCTCGAGCATGCCTCATGATACCGGTGCGTGGCACGGGCATCCATGCCCGTGATGATTCGGCAATCCGAGTCACGGCCTGGACGGCCGCGCCGCGGCATCTCCTTCCAGCAACCCCAGAAACGCCTGCGCCGCCCTGCTCAGCTGCCTCTGCCGCGGAAACACCACCCGGATCTCCCGCTTCACCTCGCGCAGCTCCGGCACCTCGATCTCCTGCAGGCTCCCCTGCTCGATCTCCTGCTCCACGCACATGCGGGGCAGGAAGGTGACCCCTTCGTTGCGCTGCACCAGCTTCCGGATGGTCTCGATGGTGGGCATCTCCACGTCCATGTGCAGCGGCACGCGGTGCTCCTGAAACGTGCGCAGCACCACCTGCCGGTAGGGAGACACCACGTTGTGGGCGATGAAGGTCTCCAGTCCCAGTTCGCGGATCGAGACGGAGCGGCGGGCGGCCAGGGGATGCTCCGGCGACACGATGAAGGCCAGGTGATCGGTGTAGATGACCCGCGAGCGCAACTGCCGGTGGCCGGGCTCGTAGCTGATCACCCCCAGTTCGAGGGTCCCGGCCAGCAACTGCTCCGGAATCCGGCTGGAGAGGCTGCGCTGCACCCGCACGCTCACCCGGGGATACTGCTTCCGGAAGGCCCGCAGGTGCTGCAGCAGGTAGAGCGTGGAGGACTCGTTGGCGCCGATGGTCAGCCGGCCCCCCGCCACGTCGCGCAACTCCTCCAGGGCGTTGAGGAACTGCTGGCGCAGGCTTTCGAAGCGCCGGGCGTAGTCCAGGGCCACTTGCCCGGCGTCGGTCAGCAGCAACTCCCGCCGGGAGCGGTCGATCAGCTTCTCCCCCAGCTCCCCCTCCAGCCGCTGCACCGCCAGCGAGACCGCCGGCTGCGTCCGCAGCAGCTTCTCCGACGCCTTGGAGAACCCTCCCTCTTCCACCACGGCCAGAAACACCCGCAACGCCGCCAGATCCATGAATCTCCCTTTCTCCCAGAGTATCAGCGAAAATTATTATATAAATCCAAAGGGACATCACAAGAAAAATTATAAATTTGCAATATTATCTCGAATCGGCGATAGTCACCGCTCGGTCCCGAGCGGGGTGCGGCCGGCGCAGGGAACAGCCGCCGGTTCGCACCCCGCTTTCGCAAAGAATGGTGAATGAAGAATGGTGAATTCGGGGAGTCTCACCGGGGCTGAGGTCATCTGGGAATGTCTCGTGCGGGAGGGGGTCGAGGTCGTCTTCGGCTACCCGGGCGGGGCGATCCTGCCGGCCTATGACGCCATCCTGAAGTATCCCGTGCGGCACGTGCTGGTGCGCCACGAGCAGGGCGCCGCGCACATGGCCGACGGCTACGCCCGCGCTTCGGGCCGGGTGGGAGTCGCCATGGCGACCTCGGGTCCGGGCGCCACCAACCTGGTGACGGGGATCGCCACGGCCATGATGGACTCGTCCCCCATGGTCTGTATCACCGGCCAGGTCCCCTCGGGCCTGATCGGCCGGGACGCCTTCCAGGAGACGGACGTCACCGGCATCACGCTTCCCATCACCAAGCACAACTACCTGGTGACCCGCGCCGAGGAGATCGGACCGGTACTGCGCGAGGCCTTCTACGTGGCCCGCTCCGGACGGCCCGGCCCGGTGCTGGTGGACATCACCAAGGACGCCCAGCAGGCCTCCACCGAGTTCGAGTGGAGCGACGAGCCGGTTCGGCTGCCCGGCTACCGTCCCAGACTGGCCACCCTGCCCGAGGAGTACGAGCACGCGCTGGAGCTGATTCACGCCTCGCGGCGCCCGGTGATCCTGGCCGGCCAGGGCGTGATCAAGTCGGGCGCGGGCCGGGTACTGCAGGAGTTCGCCGAACGCGCCCAGGTGCCGGTCTCCCCGACGCTGCTGGGACTGGGCGGCTTCCCCGCCTCCCATCCGCTGAACCTGGGAATGATGGGGATGCACGGCGAAGCCTGGGTCAACCAGGCGATCCAGTCGGCCGACCTGCTGATCGCCTGCGGCATGCGCTTCGACGACCGGGTGACGGGCAACCTGGCCACCTACGCCAGCAACGCCCGCAAGATCCACATCGAGATCGACCCGTCGGAGATCAACAAGAACGTCAAGGTGGACGTGGGCATCGTGGGCGACCTGGGCGAGACCCTCGAGCGGCTGCTGCCGCGGGTGGAAGCCGGGGACCGGAGCGAGTGGATCGCCACCATCGAGCGCTCCAAGGGCGAGTGCGCCGTCCGCGACATCCAGCAGCTGCCCGACAGCGGGCGCCTGTTTGCCGCCCACGTGATTCACGACCTGTGGCGCCTCACCCGGGGAGAGGCGCTGGTGGTGACCGACGTGGGCCAGCACCAGATGTGGGAGGCGCAATATTACAAACATGACCACCCGGGTAAACTGATCACTTCGGGTGGCCTGGGAACGATGGGATTCGCACTACCGGCGGCCATGGGCGCCAAGCTGGCTTTTCCTGACGAAGAGGTCTGGGTAATCGCCGGCGACGGCGGCTTCCAGATGACGGCTGCAGAATTGTCGACCTGCGCCCAGGAAGGACTCAAGATCAACATCGCCATTATCAATAACGGCTACCTGGGAATGGTTCGACAGTGGCAGCAATTCTTTTACAAGCGCCGGTACGCAGCCACTCCCATCTCAGGGCCCGACTTCGTCAAGCTGGCGCAGGCGCATGGGCTCCCCGGCTGCCGGGTCGAGTCACGCCCGGAGGTGGCGCAGGCGGTAGAACTGGCTCGCTCATCGCCCCATACAACCGTCATCGACTTCCGGGTGGAGCAGGAAGACAGT
>JBFGHG010000327.1:0-4797 GCA_041578395.1 Acidobacteriota bacterium | reverse complement strand
CCCGCCCCCGGCCAGGGCGATCCGTTCGATGGCGAGGTGAACCGTCCCGGGCCGCGGAGCGTCTGGTGCCGGTTGAGCCGCCAGCGGGGTGAGTGCCACCAGCAGAGAGAAGGAGTGCAACCAAGTGATTCGCATGGGAGCCAGTGTACCCGGCCTGGTGTCTCGGGGTCAGGCTCCCGTGGGACAGGCATCCCGCCTGCCGTTCCGGAATCACGGCTTGGAAGGCCGCGCCACGATTCTCCCCAGGGCCGCCTCGGCTTGGCGGCGGGCCCGGGCGAAGGGGTCGGACGGCTCTTCCCGCTCCGTCCCCGGCCGATCTCCGGCGACCTCCGGCAGCAAGCCGAACAGCGACTGCGGCAGCAGGAACACCCAGATCGCGCCGGTCAGACCCCCGCCCGAGGCCAGCAGCTGCGAGGCCAGCAGGAGGCCGGAGGCCGCCAGCAGGACGTCCAGCACGGCCGCCCCGGCCCGCCGGTGAAACAGCAGCGTGCGGCTGAGCGTCATCAAACCCGCCAGCAGCGCGGCAACCCCGCCCAGAGCCAGCGGCAGCGCGACCACCACCGCGGCCAGCACAAGATTGGCGGCCAGCAGCGTCAGGTTGCCCACGCGCCGCCCCGCGGCCCGCACCAGCCACCCCAGGTACGTCAGGTGGGCGGCCAGCAGGACCGCGCGCCAGGCGAAGGGAGGCGAAAACAGCTCCCGCAGCCCCCACCAGAGGGGGGCGGAGAGGATCGCGATCCCGCATGCGCACAGGACGCCTCGCAGAACGCTGGGCCGGCTCATGACGCCTCCTCCCCGCCCGGGCGTCCGCGCAGCCGCAGCCACTCCAGCTCCACTTCTTCGGGGGTGACCGCCGCCCCCGCATGGCCGGCCTCGGCCCGGGACAGGACCGCTTCGGCGGCCGCGAACGGCGAGTCTTCCTCCTCCAGGGGTGCGAAGATGCGCGCCTTCTCCAGCACCGACTCCAGCTGGGCCTGCTGCGTGCTCAGCCGGCGGCCGGCCTCGTCGCGCAGCTTCTCGAGCTCACGCCGCCGCTCGGCGTCGCGCCGCTGCTGCTTCTCCAGCGCCAGTTTGCGGGCGATCAGCTTGCGGGTCAGCTCTTCGGTCCCCTCCCGCAGACTCAGGTCCAGGTCGGCGCGGGCGGCCTCCAGTTCGGAATCGAGCCGGCCGGAGGCGGCTTCGAGCTGGTCGATGGCCTGGCGGGTGCGCGCCAGTTCTCCCCGCTTGCGGTCCAGCTGTTCCTGCATTTCCCGGATCGCCTGCTTCAGGACCGCCTGCGGTTCCTCCAGCAGGTCCAGCACGGCGTGGACGTCGGCCCGAAAGAGCCGTTTGAGACGATGTGTAATGGCCATGGTCAGATCCTCCGGGGTCACGGTTCGAGCATTCAAATCTCGCAGCCCGTGACCCCACGCTCGATTACTGTTTGGGTTTGGACGTCCGCTGCAGGTCCTGGCTCTGGCCCAGAAAGGCCTTGGCGGCGCGGTTCTGCTTGGTCGCCTGGTCGCGGCCGCGGAAGGCGTCGTCCATGCGCGATTCGGCCTCCTTCAATTTGGCTTCGGCCTCGGCCCGCAGGCCGGGCGCCAGCGCGTCCGCCTCGGAGACCTCGTCCTTGAAGGTGCTCAGCAGCTGGCGAGCCTCCTCGGCGTTGCCTTCCCGCACCTTTTCGGCCAGGTTCTTCATCAGCCGGCCGACGTTGTTGCCGATCCACGCCTCCCGGTAGACGTCGGTGTCCACCGAGGCGACCGCCTCGGACTCGAGCTCGGGCGGGACGCAGGCCACCTGCAGGCGTCCGTCTTCGATGCTCTGGTGGTGGGACCGCTCCCCGACCCGGTAGTCCAAGCGGATCTCGCCCAGCGGGTAGCTGCCGGGCTGCCCGCTGGCGACTCGCAGGGTGGCCATGAACTTCTTCTGCTGGCCCGACAGGAGCTGGCCGGTCCGGATGGTGACCGCCCGCCCGTCCCGCGTGACGGGATAGCCGGCCGCGTCCAGCAGCTCGACTTCCGGCGGCAGGACCATCCGGATCTCCGACCCGTCGGCGTACACCTGCCGGGAATCGGACAGCTCGGCGGTCAGGATGGCGCCCAGCTGCTCCAGGTGTTCGAGGTAGCTGAAGCGTCCCATGCCGTGGTCGGCCAGCGCCGCCATCAGGGTCTCGTTGAACCCCAGCCCCATGCCGACGGTGGAGACCACGCTGCCGCGATCGGCGATGCGGCGGGCGATCGAAGCCAACGCCTCGGGGTCGACGATGCCGTGATTGGCCATGCCGTCCGACAGCAGCAGCACGCGCCGCCGTCTCGCCGCCGCGGGCTCGGAGAGGATCCCTTCGGCGGCCAGCAGTCCCCCTCCCAGGTTGGTGGAATCTCCCGGCGCCAGGGCGCGGACGACCGCGCGCAGGCGCTCCAGGTTGGCGTCCGTCGCGGCCTGCAGGGACGCGTCGATGCGGGCCGCGGTGTCGAAGGAAACCAGGGCCACGCGGTCGTCCGGCCCCAGGCGGTCCAGCAGGGAGCCGATGGCGGACATGGCGTGAGGCCACTTGCGCCCCTGCGACATCGAGCCGCTCCGGTCCAGCACCACGACCACGTCCGACGGCTGCGCGAGCAGGTCGCGCCGGGAGGCGGGTGTGGTCACGCTCAGGTCCAGGTAGACGGTGCCGTCTTCGCCTTGCACGATCATCGGCTGTGACAGAGTGGCCTGCAGCTGAACGCCGGTGGCCCAGTGGGTAGAGGTCCCCGCCGCGACGGTCCCCTTGCCGGCATTGGCCCCGCCCACCTCGAGCCAGATCAGAGTGGAAGCCAGAGCACACAGCAGGGCGACGATTCCCACCTTGGGAGACTCGCCCCAGTTTCGAATTCTCTCGACGACAGACATGTTTCTCGCTCCTTTCTTCGGCTGCGGACAGCCCCGTGTCCGCCGCTCTCCACTGTCAACCGCGGAACCCTGGAAACAACAGACCGAAGACGGTAAATGTTGCAGCCGCTGGTTTTACAAATGCTTTACAGGCGCCGGACGGGGGTCGGGACTACAATGATCGGGATGCAGACGGCCAAACCCAGATTGCTGATCATCGAAGACGAGCAGGCCATCCTCGAGGGCCTCACCGACGTCTTCGTCTACAACGGCTACGAGGTGGAGCCAGTCAGCGACGGGGTGCGCGGCCTGGAGGCGGCGCTGGGGGGCGGCCATCACCTGATCCTTTTGGACATCATGCTGCCCGGCATGGACGGCTATGCCATCTGTAACCAGGTCCGCGAGGTGGATCGGCGGCTGCCCATCATCATGCTCACCGCCAAGACCTCCGAAGAGGACATCGTGCGGGGCCTGCGCATGGGCGCGGACGATTACGTCCCCAAGCCCTTTTCGATCCGGGAACTGGTGGCCCGGGTGGAGGCCGTGCTGCGCCGCTCCGGGCGCCTGCACCGCGACATGGCGGCGCTGGATCTGGGCGAGGTGATCGTCCACCCGGAGAGGTTGAGCGGGACCCGGGCCGGCGAGGAGATCCCGTTCACCAGCCGGGAGGTGGAGATTCTGCTCTACCTGGCCGGCTGCCGGGGACGGCCCGTGTCGCGGCAGGAGATGCTGGCCGAGGTGTGGGGCTACTCCAACGTGGAGTACATCGAGACCCGCACCGTCGACATCCACATGACCAAACTGCGGCGCAAGATCGAGCGGGATCCCAAACACCCCGAGCTGATCGTGACGGTGCGGGGCAAGGGCTACCAGCTGCGGGGGGCGCCGTGAGACGGCTGCGCCTCTACTTCGCGGTCTTCTTCCTGCTGCTGGCGGTTCCCTTCGCCGTCCTGCTGGTGCGCAGCTACTCCAACGTGGAAGGGGAGACGTTCGCCTTCTACCGACGGACGGCCGAGGGAGTGGCGGCCACCGTGAACCGGCAGTTGCTGCAGCTGCTGCGGCGGGAGGAGGAGCGTTCCTACACCGAGTACCGCTACGTGCACGTCGCGGGGGGTGCGTTGCCCGAGCAGGAAGGGCTGTACCTGTCCCCGCTGGCGGCCTACCCGGTCCAGTCGGAGATCCCGGGCATCCTGGGGTACTTCCAGATCGACCCGGACGGCAGCTTCCACACGCCGTTGCTGCCGCGGCCCGGGTCGCCGGCGGATGCCACCGTGCGGGACCGCGAAGCCCGGGGGCGGCTGCAGCGCGAGCTTCGAGCCGTGGCCTCGCGGGCCGCCTTTTCCCCCGACGCGGCCCCGGCCGAAGTCCGCAAGGTGAAGGAGGAGAAGCTGCAGAGCAACCTGGCCCGGCAGCTGGATTTGAGCAAGCAGCGGGACTACGACCCGGCCCCCGCGGCCGCGGCGCCGGAGAAGCAAGTGGCGGACGATCGGCTGGGAAGGGCGCGGCGCGAAGCCAGTTCGCCGCGGCAGGCCCAGGTCTTCGACTCGTGGCTGCCTTCCGGCTACCGGACGGACAGCGCCGAGCAAGCCGCCGCCTTGTCCGAGGACGAAGGCCGCTTTCAGGACCGGGCCGGCGAGCCCGCCGAGTCGGACCTGCTGGAGGAGGGCGCGGATTGGGCGGCGGAGGTCGGGCCGTTCCGGAGCGAACGGGTGGGGGATTGGCTGGTCTTCCATCGCGAGGTGCGCTGGGGGGATCGCGGGTACCGGCAAGGGTTCGTGGTCCGGCTGGCGGAGTTTTTCGACTCTCAGGCGCAGCCGGCGCTGCGGAGTTCGGCGCTGCCGGAGACCGCCGGCTTCCTGCTGTTTTACCAGGGAGACGTGGTGCCGGCCGTGGGGGACGCGCTGTCGCCCGGCGCCCGCAAGCCGGTGCTGCTGCACCATGCCGCGCTGG
>JBFGHG010000326.1:0-4798 GCA_041578395.1 Acidobacteriota bacterium | reverse complement strand
CCCACGACTCGATCTCGATGGTGCGGTGATTACGTGTGGCACGGACGTCGACTATCTGATCGCCCTGATTTTCGCACTCAGCCCTGAACCGGGAATTCATCGTCGAAAAAGAGTGGGCGGTGGCCCGGAACCGCGCGAGCTGAGGCGTGCCGACGGATCTTCAGAGGACCCTTGACGGAAGAAGAGCGAGAGAACTGCCTCCCAGGCGAGGCCGAGCGAAGTGTCTGTCCTGCTCGCGAAGTGGGCAAGACCCGAATTTCGCGTCAGGGAAGCAGATCATTCAGAACGTAGCGCGCAACGCGCTGCGGCAGGCTCGGCTCCCCTTGGTGCTGCTCGATGAACCGGACAAGACCCGAGCCGATCACCGCCCCGTCCGCCACTTTCCACACCTTTTCCACATCCGCCGCGCTGGTGATGCCGAAGCCCACCGCGATGGGCAGGTCCGTGAATCTCCGGATGCGCTCGATCGTCGCCGGCACCGACTCCTGCACGTCGGTCTGCCGTCCCGTGACGCCCGTCCGGGCCACCAGGTACAGAAAACCCCGGCTGGCACGGGCGATCTTCTCCAGGCGTTCGTCCGACGACGTCGGGGCGGCCAGGAAGATGGTGTCCAGTCGCGGGAAAGCCCCGAGCCGGTCCTTTTCCTCCGGCGTCATGTCCGAGACCAGGATGCCGTCCAGACCCACCTCCAATGCCCGTTCCTCCAGCCGCTCCAGTCCGTACCCCAGCAGCGGGTTCATGTACGACATGAAGATCAGGCCCACGTCCGACTTCGCCCGCACCCGCCGCACCATCTCCAGGTAGTCGTCCAGCGAATGCCCGTGCCGCAGCGCGTCGAACGACGAGCGCTGGATGATGGGGCCGTCGGCGATGGGGTCCGAAAACGGGATGCCGATCTCGACGATGTGGGCGCCCGAACCGGCCAGGGCCAGCACGACCTCCTCGGTCAGCGCGAGCGTGGGATGGCCCGCCGTCACGAAGGGCAGGAAGCACTTCCCGCTAGTCCTGAAGATCTCGGACAGTCTCGACATCTTTGTCTCCGCGGCCGGACAGGTTGACGATCACCAGCGGGTCGGGGCCGTATTCCGACCAACCACCCTGGCGGCCGATGCGCAGGCACTCGGCAACGGCGTGGGCCGACTCCAGCGCCGGGATGATCCCCTCCAGGCGGCTGAGCAGGTGCAGCGCCTCCAGGGCCGCCTCGTCGTCCGCCGAGGTGTAGCGGACCCGTCCCTGCTCCGCCAGCAGGGCGTGCTCGGGGCCGATCGAGGGATAGTCCAGACCGGCCGAGACGCTGTGCGTGGTCGCCACCTGCCCCCGCTCGTCCTGCAGCAGGTAGCTGTAGGTCCCGTGCAGCACCCCCGGACGCCCTCCTTCGAAGCGGGCGGCGTGCCGGCCCAGCTCGGGACCCGTCCCTCCCGCCTCCACGCCGATCATGCGCACGGGCTCGTCGGCCAGGAACTCGTAGAAGAGCCCGATGGAGTTGCTGCCGCCGCCCACGCACGCGACCAGCAGCTCGGGCAGCCGGCCCTCCGCCTGCTGGATCTGCGAGCGCGCCTCGCGGCCGATCACGGCCTGAAAGTTCCGCACCATCACCGGGTAGGGATGCGCCCCCAGCACCGAGCCCAGCAGGTAGTGCGTACTCTCCACGTTGGTCACCCAGTCGCGCATCGCCTCGTTGATGGCGTCCTTCAGCGTGCGGCTTCCGGCGTCCACCTCCGTGACCCTGGCGCCCAGCAGCTCCATCCGAAAGACGTTCAGCGCTTGCCGGCGCATGTCCTCCGTCCCCATGTAGACCTCGCACTCCAGGCCCAACAGGGCGCAGACCGTGGCGGTGGCCACGCCGTGCTGACCCGCTCCCGTCTCGGCGATGATCCGCCGCTTGCCCATGCGCCTGGCCAGCAGCGCCTGCCCCAGGGCGTTGTTGATCTTGTGCGCGCCCGTGTGGCAGAGGTCCTCGCGCTTCAGGTAGATCCGCGCGCCCGCCTCCGCCGAGAGGCGTTCGGCCAGGGTCAGCGGGGTAGGCCGGCCGACGTAGGTCTCCAACAGCCCGTCCAGTTCGTCGTTGAACTCCGCATCCGCCCGGGCCTCCGCCCAGGCCTGCTCCAGCTCTTCCAGCGGAGACATCAGCGTCTCCGGCACGAAACGGCCGCCGTAAGGGCCGAAGTGGCCCTCGGCGTCGGGCTGCGTGGGGTATTCGCTCATGACTCGGTCACTTTCTTCAGAAACGCCCGGAGTTTGGCCGGGTCCTTGATTCCGGGCGACGCTTCCACGCCGGAGCAGACGTCGACCCCCGCCGGGCGAAGCCTCTCCAGCGCAAGGCTGATGTTGCCGGGGTCCAGGCCCCCCGAAAGGATGTAGGGTCGCCCCAGACGCCCCACCGCATCCCAATCGGCCAGGCGGCCGCTCCCCCAGGACGTGTCGATCACGATCTCGCAACCGTCGAAGAGCGGGGCGCGTTCCGGGGAGGTCGCGACGAGGACTCGCTGCGGGAGTTGCGGCACTTCCTCCGGTCGCTCCAGGCCGTGGATCTGTACCGCCTGCACGAGCGCCGCCGCCTCCGCATCGACCTGTCTGACAAACACTCCGACTGTCAGAACCCCCTCCGGCAGGCGCTCGATGATGGCCGCGGCCGCCGCCGGCTCGATGTAGCGCGGACTCTTCGGATAGAAGTTGAAGCCCAGGGCGTTGGCCCCCCAGCGGACCGAGTCCAAGGCGTCTTCGAGCCGGGTGATCCCGCAGATCTTGATCATCCGGCTCACTTCGCCTCCCCCAGCAGCTCGGCCAGCCGCGAGCCCGGATCGTCCGACTCCATGAAGTACGAGCCGATCAGGAAGGCCGCGAAGCCGGCGTCGCGCAGCTCCTCGATCTGCACCCGCTCGCGGATGCCCGACTCGCTCACCAGCAGGTACCCGCTCTCCCCTTCCAGCCGCCGGGCGACCTGGAAGGAAGTCTCGAGGTCGACTTCGAAGGTCCGCAGGTCGCGGTTGTTGACCCCGATGATGCGGGCGCCGCTCTCCACGGCCCGCTCCAGCTCCCGGGCGTCGTGCACTTCCACCAGCGCGTCCAGACCGTGGTCCGCTCCCGCCGCCTGCAGACTGGCCAGCTGCCCGTCGTCCAGACAGGCCGCGATCAGCAGGAAGGCCGAGGCGCCCCACAGCGCCGCTTCGGTCACTTGATACGGGTCGAGGATGAAGTCCTTGCGCAGCAGCGGCAGCTCGGGCAGCTTCTCGTGGATCTGCTCCAGGAAACTCCCCGAACCCGCGAAGTAGCGCTCGTCGGTCAAAACCGAGACCGCCGCCGCGCCGTTCTCCGCATACGTCTCGGCGATCTCCACCGGCTCCATTTTGCAGGAAAAGTCGCCACGGCTGGGACTGCGGTACTTGACCTCGGCGATCACGTTGATGCGCGGCTGTTTCAGCGCTTCTCGAAACGAGGCCCGGGGACCGTCGGAGAGCCGCCGGCGGAGCACATCGAGCGGCTCCCGGGCTTTTCGTTCGGCCAGCTCCCGCTGCTTGTGGGCCACGATCTCGTTCAACATGCGCAAAACTCGATCAGATCCCGCAGTTTCGTCCGGGCCTGACCCGAGTCGATCGACTCCCGGGCCGCGTCCAGGGCGGCAGTGAGGTCCATGTCGCGGGCCAGGTGAAGGGCGGCGGCGGCGTTGAGCACCACGACTTCGCGGGGATGCCCGCTCACCCGTCCCTCGAGGATTCCCAGGGTCAGTTCGGCGTTTTCACGGGGAGTCCCGGCCGGGTAGTCGTCCAGCCCCGCTGCCAGCAGCCCGATCCCGGCGGGGTCCAGCTCGAACGTCCTCACCTGTCCTTCTCTCACCTCCGACACCCGGCTGGGCGCCGCGGTGGTCAGTTCGTCCAGCCCGTCGCCTCCGTGCACCACCCAGGCGGACCGGCACTCCAGCCGCGCCAGCGCCCGAGCCACCACCTCGGTCAGCTCCGGCGCGTACACGCCGATCAGCTGATGGCCGGCGCCGGCGGGATTGGTCAGCGGACCCAGCAGGTTGAAGATCGTGCGATGCGCCAGCTGGCGGCGCAGGCCGGCCACGCGCTTCATGGCCGGGTGGAAGTGGGGCGCGAACAGGAAGGCGATGCCGACCTCCCCGAGCGCCGCCCGGGCGCGCTCCAGGGGGAGGTCCAGGTTCAAGCCCAGGGCCTCCAGCAGGTCGGCGCTGCCCGAGCGGGAGGTGACGGCGCGGTTGCCGTGCTTGGCCACCGGTACGCCGGCTCCGGCGATCACGAAAGCCGCAGTGGTGGAGATGTTGAAGGTCTCCCGGCCGCCGCCCGTCCCGGCCGTGTCCACCAGCAGCGGAGAGCCGGCCTCGACCCGGAGCGCGTGGCGCCGCATCACGCGGGCGAACCCGGCCAGTTCGCCGTCCGTCTCGCCCTTCAGCGTCAGGGCGGTCAGGAACGAGGCGATGGCGGCGTCCGGCGTCTCTTCCTCGAGAATCGCCTCCAGGGCGGCCTCGGCCTGGCCCTCGTCCAGGTCGCCGCCGTCCATCACTTGGCGCGTCAACTCGTGCAGCACAGGAAATTCCTCAGCAGGTCCTTGCCCGAGCCGGTCAGGATCGACTCGGGATGAAACTGGACGCCGTAGACGGGCAGCTCCCGATGGCGCAGACCCATGATCAGGCCCTCCTCGGTCCAGGCGTTGACCAGCAAAACCTCGGGCAGGTCGTCGCGGCGGACCATCAGCGAATGATAGCGCGTCGCCTCGAAGGGGCGGGGGAGTCCGGCGAGGATCGAGTCTCCCTCGTGGTGGACCATGGACGTCTTGCCATGCT
>JBFGHG010000325.1:0-4824 GCA_041578395.1 Acidobacteriota bacterium | reverse complement strand
TGGGCGGAGCTGGGGCAAGACACCGAGACGCAGCGAAGCGTTTTGCGGCGCTATCCCCACCCCGCCTGCGGGCAGTGTTCGTGAATGGCCTCGTCCTTGGTGATCAGCGGAAAACCGCGGGCGGCCGCCTGTGCCGAGATGAGCCGGTCGAACGGGTCGCGAGTCCAGGTCTTGGAGAGGCTGTCAACGGCTCGAGGCGCATCGGCCTTGACACCCCCGCGCGGAACGCAGTACAATTAGGAGTTCAAATTCGCAGTCAAGGATTTCTCTCTCATTGGCCAACACTCCAACCGGTTTTCCCACTTCCAAGATGTTCCTGCGCGCAGCGCGGCTGGAAGTGCGCGGCAACGCCGGTAGCGGCCGGGAGGGCTCCACGCGCGAAAAGCAATCATGAGGGAGGTTTTGCAAAGATGTCAGTATCGACCAACCAAGAAACCAAGGAGGATCTGAAGAGCGAGGACCAAGCCCAGGCCGTGCCCGGGGCCCCGGTGTTCGCGACGGAAGACCTCGAACAGCTCGACGGCGACCAGTATCAGGCGATGATGGACGCCTACGACAGCAGCCTGAAGAACATCTCCGAAGGCGAGGTCGTGGTCGGCAAGGTCCTGAAGGTCACCGACAACGGCGTGATCGTCGACGTCGGATTCAAGTCCGAGGGGCTGATCCCGCTGGCCGAGTTCCGCAGCGAGGACGGTGAAGTCGGCATCGAAGCCGGCAACGAAGTGGAAGTCCTGCTCGAGAACACCGAGGACACCGACGGCTACATCGTCCTGTCCAAGGAAAAAGCCGAGCGGATGAAGATCTGGGACTCCATCGAGAAGGCCTACCAGGACCAGTCGATCATCACCGGCCGCGTGATCGAGCGCATCAAGGGCGGACTGGCCGTGGACATCGGCGTGCGCGCCTTCCTGCCCGGCTCCCAGGTCGACCTGCACCCGGTGCGCAACCTGGACAGCCTGCGCGGCGAAGAACTGCGCATGCGGGTGATCAAGGTCAACAAGCGGCGCGGCAACATCGTCCTCTCCCGCAAGGCCGTGCTCGAAGAGGAGTACTACAAGCAGAAGGAAGAGACCCTCAAGAAGCTCGAAGAGGGCATGGTGGTCTCCGGCGTGGTCAAGAACATCACCGACTACGGCGCCTTCGTCGACCTGGGCGGCATCGACGGCCTGCTGCACATCACCGACATGTCGTGGGGCCGGGTCAACCACCCCTCCGACCTGTTCGAGGTGGGCCAGGAGATCGAGGTCCAGGTGCTCAAGTTCGACCGCCTGGAGGAGAAGGTCTCCCTCGGCTACAAGCAACTCACCCCCGATCCCTGGCTGACGGTGGCCGAACGCTACTCGGCCGGCTCCCGGGTGGACGCGCGCGTGGTCAGCCTCACCGACTACGGGGCCTTCGTGGAACTGGAAGAGGGGATCGAGGGCCTGATCCACATCTCCGAGATGACCTGGAACAAGCGCATCAAGCATCCTTCGAAGATCCTCAAGGTGGGAGACGAGGTGGAAGCCGAGGTGTTGGATTTGGACGTGGACGGCCGCCGCATTTCTCTGGGGATGAAGCAGACCGAGCCCAATCCGTGGGACACCATCGAGGAGAAGTACGCGATCAACTCCATCGTCACCGGCAAGGTGCGCAACCTGACCGACTTCGGCGCCTTCGTCGAGGTCGAGGAGGGCGTCGACGGGCTGGTGCACGTCTCGGACCTGAGCTGGACCAAGAAGGTCAAGCACCCGTCGGACATCCTGACCAAGGGCCAGGAAGTCAACGCCGTGGTGCTGAACGTGGACGCCGAGAACCAGCGCCTCTCGCTGGGCATCAAGCAGCTCGAGCCGGACAAGTGGGAAGAGTTCTTCTCCCAGAAGCAGATCGGCGACGTGGTACCCGGCAAGATCGTGCGGCTGGCCAACTTCGGCGCCTTCGTGGAACTGACCGAGGGGATCGAAGGCCTCTGCCACGTCTCGGAGCTGGACGACCGGCGCATCGAGAACCCCGAGGACCACTTCCAGGTGGGCCAGGAGATGGACTTCAAGATCATCAAGATGAACCTGCTGGAACGCAAGATCGGACTCTCCCTGAAGGCGCTCAAGGAAGGCGCCGAGAAGGAAGCCGTCTGGGCCTACAGCCAGGAGGTCGCCACCACGTCCATCGGTGAGATCGCCGGCGAGCAACTGGGCCAGCTCAAGAAGAAGGCGGAACGCAGCAAAGGAGAGAGCAATGACGAAAGATGAACTGGTCGACGAGGTCGCCAAGAACTCCGACCTGAGCAAGAAGGACGCGGAGGTCATCGTGCAGACCGTCCTGGACAGCATCGTCGATTCGCTCAAACAGGGGGAGAAGGTCGAGCTGCGAGGCTTCGGCAGTTTCCGGTTGCGGGATCGGGCGCCGCGCCAGGGCCGCAACCCGAAGACCGGTGAAAAGGTCTTCGTCCCCGCCAAGAAGGTCCCCTATTTCAAGCCGGGGAAACACCTCAAGGAGCTGATCAACGCGTGACCGCGAGGGGGCGGGCGGCCCTCCTGCAGCCGCCCGTCCCGGCACGCCCCGCAACCGGCCCCGAAAAAGCCCAAAACGTTCACTCGGGCACTTCTCGCAGGGGCCTCGCAGAACTCGTTTTGGTCTTCGAAGAAAGCCTGTTTCGGAACTGCCCATGGTTGCGGCGCAAATCTCGTGCAAAGGGGTCAATTGCTGGCTCGAACTCTCGGAATTTACCCGTAAATGCCTTCCGAAAAACGCACTTTCTACCCGCCCTCCGATTTCCCAAGAAATTCGTTGCTGTGCTCGCCAGGGCCGTGATACGGTGAGCAACGTTTTGGCTGAAAGGTTAGCCACGGCCTCCTTCCACACCCTGTGGAAATAGCTGTGGAAATTGGGGCGGGCTCCAACTGGTTCGGACTTTTACCAGGTTCCTTTCCAAGCGAAAAGTATCGGTTCGGCTACGCCGCGTTGCGGGAAAGTGTCTATGCAACTGTGGGAAAGGACTCTGTCCGGAGTCAAGAAGCGGGTCACCGAGCAGAACTACGACATCTGGTTCCGGCCGACCCAATCCGAACGGGAAGACCTGGGGAAGCGGCAGATCTGCGTACGGGTGCCCAACCGCCATTTTCAGTACTGGCTGGCGGAGAACTACGCGGGAGTCATCGAGGAGGCGTTGGTGGAAGCGGGACTCGAACAGTATCAGGTCACCTTCAGCCTCGAGGCGCCGGGCAATGGCGCCGGCCCCGGCCGCTCTCCGGCGGAAGAGCCGGGGGCCGACGCCGCGGCCGCCTGCAGCCTGAACGGCAAATACACCTTCGGAAAGTTCGTGGTGGGCTCGAGCAACCAGTTCGCGCACGCCGCGGCCCGGGCGGTCGCCAAGCAGCCCTCGAAGACTTACAACCCGCTCTTCATCTACGGGGGAGTGGGCCTGGGCAAGACGCATCTCATGCATGCCATGGGGCACAGCATCCGGCGCCATTCACCCCACCTGCGCCTGGTCTACATGTCGTCGGAACGCTTCATGAACGAGCTGATCAACTCGATCCGCTACGACAAGACCCTGCAGTTCCGGGAGAAGTACCGCAACATCGACGTGCTGCTGATGGACGACATCCAGTTCCTGGCCGGCAAGGAGCGCACCCAGGAGGAGTTCTTCCACACCTTCAACGCGCTCTACGACTCGCAGAAGCAGATCGTCATTTCCAGCGACAGCCAGCCGCGCGACATCCCCACCCTGGAAGAGCGGCTGCACAGCCGCTTCGAGTGGGGCCTGATCGCCGACATCCAGCCGCCCGACCTGGAGACCAAGGTCGCCATCCTGCGCAAGAAGGCGGAGCTGGAACACGTCACCCTCCCCGATGAGGTGACCTTTTTCATCGCCCACAACATCCGTTCCAACATCCGCGAACTGGAGGGCTCGCTGATCCGGCTGGCGGCCTACAGCAGCCTGACCGGAGAGGCGATCACGCTGCCGCTGGCCGAGCGCGTCCTGCGCAACATCGTGGAGCAGAACACGCGGGTGATTTCGGTGGAGTCGATCCAGCAGGCGGTGGCCGCCCACTACTCGCTCAAGCCCGCCGAGCTGAAGGCCCGCGACAACTCGCGCCGGGTGGCCGAGCCGCGCCAGCTGGCCATGTACCTGTGCCGGGAGTTGACCGACAATTCGCTGCCTCAAATCGGCAAGGCCTTCGGTGGCAAGCACCACACCACGGTCCTGCACTCGATTCGCAAGATCACCGATCTCCGGCAGCGGGACCCCAAAGTGAGAAGCTCGATCGAGCGGCTGCTGGACTCCATCCGCTGAGCCGGTTGACTGGAAGCCCAAACCCCCGTAGCTTAACCCCGGGAATTCGATAAGGAGAGGCCATGCAGTTCGTCGTGCAGAGAGGGGATTTGCTCAAGGAGTTGCAGTACGTGCAGGGAGTCGTCGAGAAGAAGACGACCGTGCCGATCCTGTCCAACATCCTGCTGGAGACCACCGGCAACCGCCTGACCGTCACCGCCACCGACCTGGACGTGACGATCCGCTGCGGCTGCCAGGCGCAGGTCAAGGTGAGCGGGTCCCTGACGGTGGCGGCACGCAAGCTGTACGACATCGTGCGGCTGCTGCCCGAGGACGAGGTCCACTTCAAGCTGTCCGACTCCAACCGCGTGCAGGTCAATTGCGCGCGCTCCCGCTTCAAGGTCGCCAGCCAGAGCAAGGAGAACTTCCCGGACGTCCCCCAGGTGGAGGCCGACCCGATCGTGCTGCCGGCCGGGCCCCTGCGCTTCATGATCGCCTCCACGATCTTCGCCATCACCCAGGAAGAGTCGCGCTTCGCGCTGAGCGGGGCGCTGCTGGTGCTGCACCCC
>JBFGHG010000324.1:0-4828 GCA_041578395.1 Acidobacteriota bacterium | reverse complement strand
GGGTGCGCGGCAACGGCCAGCACCACCGGTCCGGCCCGGGCCTGGGAGGGGGGGCGGTCTCGTGGCTTCGGCGGCGGCACAGCCCGCCGAGCATAACGTAAAGCCGGTCGGTGCGGTAGGGAGCGCCGGGGAGCGGACGCCGGCCGGGACGGGCCTTTCGCTTCACGCCATTTCGGACAGCCTCACGGGGCGGCCCTCGGCGGCCGAGAGATCGGCCGCGAGGCACACGCGGTGAGAGAAGATGGCGTCCTCGAAGGAGAATCGAGCAGGCTGATCTCGCCGGAGCGAAGCGAGGAAATCCTCGAACAGGTCCCGGTACGGATGATGCGCCACGTCACCGGAATCCACCCGCTGGGCGTGAAGCCGGCTCCAACCGGTCTTGTCGAGGCCTGCGATCGCGGTCGTGTGGAAACGGTCGTTGCAGACCGAGCCGCGGGAGCCCACCAGGTGAATATCGAACTGGTACGGCTGGAAGCAGTCGATCAGCGAGGCGGTCTTGCCGACCGAGCCATTCTCGAACCGCATGAGGGTGACGCTGGTGGTGGGATACTCGTAGGCCGCGAAGACCGGGGCGGAGGACTTCGCAGCGTAGGCCGTCACCTCGACCGGCCGCGAGCCCAACAGCCACAGCAGCCCGTCCAGAGCGTGGCAGC
Organism: Acidobacteriota bacterium; assembly: GCA_041578395.1. Lineage (GTDB taxonomy): Bacteria > Acidobacteriota > UBA6911 > RPQK01 > JANQFM01 > JBFGHG01. The sequence goes on along the minus strand of JBFGHG010000324.1, from coordinate 4,175 downwards.
CGGCCGTCAGCAGCGAGGACCCGCCAAAGTCCGCGCGCTTGTTCCACTCGTACTGTGCGTACCAGGGCCCGATCCCGTGGAAGTAGTCGCATTGGGCGTAGTGAATCTCCCCCAGCAGGCCCTGATCGATGAGATCCCGCACGGCCTGAAACAGGCCGATCACTTTGACCTCGAAACAGACCATTGCCTGGACGCCGGCGTCGCGCACCGCCCGTTCGACCCGGTTGACGCCCTCGAGATCGATCGCGACGGGCTTCTCGATCACCAGGTGTTTGCCCAGGCGGGCCGCCGTCTCCACCTGCCCCGGGTGCAGCGGGTGGGGCGTGCAGATCGAGACGACGTCGATCTCGGGCCGCGCGCACATCTCCTCGAAATCCCGGTAGACGCTGATCTGGGAGCCGTGGCGGGCACTGAGTTCGGAGGCATTCAGGTCCCGCCGGGAGCAGACGGCCACCACCTGAACGCCGTCGATTTCGTTGAAGGAGCGGATGTGCGCTCCCGCCGCCCAACCGTACCCCGCAATCGCAACTCGCACATGGCCTCCGACCTCGAGGGTAGATCCTCGTCCGCCGGAAAGTCAAAACCACCCCCCAGCGGGATGCCGGAGGTGGGTGTCGGCCCGGAACGGATCAGGCAGGGGCACCGCAATTGACCGCGCCGGGCGAGGGGTTGCAGGCCGCCCCGGCGGGTTCGTCCCCGTGAAGGTGGCTCAGCGCCAGGCTCGCAGAGGGCAGCGGCCATCTCCTCTTCCAGCTGCCGCCGTCGTCCTGCGATCAGCCAGCGCTGGAGCGCACCTTCGAGGAACTTTTCGAGCGGCCGCTCCGTTACAGTCAGGGCATGCTGCCGGCTTCCCGGAGCAGACTTTTCGAAGGATGACGCGAATGAAATCAAGCAAAGGCCGCGTGGCCGGTTTCCTACACAGCACCTGGCGGGGGGTCGACCTTTGCCGGCGGATTCTTCTCAACCTGCTTTTCGTGGCGCTGATCGTGGCCCTGGTCGTGATCTGGTTTCGCAGCGGCGGGCCGGAAGTGCCGGACAAGGCCGCCCTGGTCCTGAATCCGAAGGGGGACATTGTCGAACAGCTCGACGGCGACGCCAAGGATCGGGCGATCAACGAACTGCTGGGCCAGGCCGAGCCCGAGACGCTGCTGCGAGACCTGCTGGACGCGATCGAAGCCGCCAGGAACGACGATCGGATCCAGGTGCTCTATCTCGACCTGGACGCGATGGGCGGCGCCGGCCTGACCAAATTGCAGCGGCTGGGTGAGGCGATCTCCGAGTTTCGCGAAACGGGGAAGCGCGTCATCGCCGCCGCCGACGAGTACTCCCAGGCGCCCTACTACGTCGCCTCCCGGGCAGACGAAGTGTTTCTGCATCACATGGGAGGGGTGATCCTGGACGGCTACGGCCGCTTTCGGATGTACTACAAAGACGGGCTCGACCGGCTGGGCGTCGAGTACCATGTCTTTCGGGTCGGCGAGTACAAGTCTGCGGTCGAGCCGTATCTCCGTCAAAACATGTCCGACGAGGCGCGGGAAGCCAACCTGGAGTGGCTTGGCGACCTCTGGCGTTCCTACCGGGCCGACGTGGCCAAGGCCCGGGGATTGACTCCGCAACAGATCGAGGACTCGATTCGCAACCTGCCCCAACTGGTGGAGGCAGCGGAAGGCGATATTGCCCGGGTGGCCCTGGAGGTCGGCCTGGTCGACAAGCTGTGTGCCCGCAACGAGATTCGTGATCACCTCATCGCCCTGGTGGGCGAGGACGAAGAGACCCACTCCTTTCACCAGATCGGCTACCGCGATTACCTCGAGACACTGGACGAGGACCGGACCGGCGCCGAGGCGGAAGGCGATCTGGTTGGGGTGATCGTGGCCAGGGGCGGCATTCGAAACGGCAGCCAGCCGCCGGGTTCGATCGGAGGCGATTCGACGGCGGCCCAGATCCGCAAGGCCCGCCGCGACGATCAGATCAAGGCCCTGGTGTTGCGGGTCGACAGCGGCGGCGGCAGCGCCTTTGCCTCGGAAGTCATCCGGCGAGAGTTCGAACTGACCCGCGAAGCGGGGAAACCGGTGGTGGTCTCGATGGGCAGCGTGGCGGCCTCCGGAGGGTACTGGATCTCCACGGCCTCGGACGAAATCTGGGCCAGTCCGACCACGATCACCGGTTCGATCGGGATCTTCGGCATGTTCCCGACCTTTCAGAAGACGCTTTCGAACTACCTGGGCGTCAATGTCGACGGGGTGGGGACAACCCGACTGTCCGGCGCCCTGCGCCTCGACCGCCCGCTCGATCCAGGAGTCGCCAGCATCATTCAGGAAGTGATCAACCAGGGCTACCGGGAGTTCCTGCAACGCGTGTCCCAGGCCCGCGGTCTCAGTCTGGAGGAGGTCGACAAAATCGCCCGCGGCCGGGTCTGGAGCGGTGAGGACGCCCACCGCCTGGGACTGGTAGACCATTTGGGTGGACTGCCGGAAGCCATTGCAGCCGCGGCCCGCCACGCAAAGTTGGAAGAGGGCGCCTATCAGGTTCGCATCCTGGAGAGGGAACCGAGTTTCTCCGACCGGCTGATCGCCGATTTCCTCTCCTCGATTGCGGCGCGGCTGGGCAGTGCCTCCTCGCGAGGATCGGGTCCGCTGAGCCGAGCCGCCTCTCTGCTGAAGCAGGAATTGAAACGGCTGGAGGAATTCGACGACCCCCGCGGAATCTACGCCCACTGCCTGTGCGAGGTGCAGTGACGAGGTCGCTCTTCACTGCGGAAACCAGGACCGCTATCGAAGCCCTCGAACAAGCGTGACGCAGCCGGCTCATCGTCGACTTCGAAGCGGGGCGTCCGCGTCGCATCGTGATCCTGTCTGCACCCGGCACCCCCCTGGCGTGCAAAGCAGGTGCTCGACTTCGGCTCTCGTCCCAATGGGCTGCAGGAGGGTTGTTCCAAGGGAAATCCTGGCGAAGCGCTGCCGTGCTCGAGAAGTTTCGGCTCGGTCCTTGCTATACTCGGCGATACATTGAAACGCCTGGCGGAAGCAATCACGATCATGCTGCTGGGGCTGCCGGCGGCGGCCTTCGGGCAGGAGCCGGTTCCGCTGCGGGTGACGAACACCTCGGTGGTGGTCGACGTGGTGGTGACCGATCAGCGCAACCATCATCTCAGCGACCTCACCGCCGAGGAGTTCGAGGTCTGGGAAGACGGAGTCTTGCAGCAGGTCGACTCCGTCCAGTGGGAGCAGTCCGAGGGTGAGGTCCCGGACGTGGAGGCCCTGGCGCCGCCGGCGTCCGAGCCGGGGGCGGTTCGCCTGAGCGCTTCTCCCGCCCAACCCCACCTGATCATCGTGCTGCTGGACTACGCCACCGTCCAGCTGGTCAACCAGATCTACGTGCGCAAGGCCGCCGTCCGCTACGTCCAGGAGAAGCTCCGGCCCAGCGACCTGGTGGCGGTCTTCGAAGTGGGGATGGGCCTGCGGTTCGTCCAGGGGTTCACCAACCACGAACCGACGCTGGTGCAGGCCCTCAGCCGGGGCAACACCGCCGGGAGCGTGTACGCGGCCGATCAGGCCCAGCTGGCCGCCTCGGCCGAAGGGGCCGAAGACCAGGTGGAACTGCTCACCTCCTCGATCGACACCCTGGCGGGCAACCCCAACCGCGGCAGCGGCTTCGACGCCATGACCCTGGAGCTGCTCAACAACCAGATGGAGCGCGCCCAGGCGGTGCAGGGGACCTACCGGGCCCAGCTCTCCTACAGCCGGGAGCAGCAGGGCCGGCCCATCATCGGGGCGATCCGCACCATCGCCGACGGGGTGGCGCACATCCCCGGCCGCAAGAGCCTGATCCTGGTCTCCGAAGGGTTCGCCGTGCCCCTCTCGCTGGAGCGGGCGCTCTACCAGGCGGTGGAGCGGGCGGGCCGGTCCAACCTGGCGATCTACGCCATCGACGCCGCGGGGCTGGCCGTCAAGCCGCGCAAAGTGGAGTCCGAGCTGTTCGACATCAGCGCCGGGCGCAGCGGCGACCGCGTCAAGGCCTACGGCGGCCTTTCGCAGTTCGACCACGCCCGCGAGATCGGCAGCGACCGCAAGGACAGCACGCTTCGCTATCTGGCCAGCGAGACCGGTGGCCTCCTGATCCGGCACACCAATGACATGAGCGGCGCCTTCGAACGGGTGGACCGCGACCTGCGC
>JBFGHG010000323.1:0-4834 GCA_041578395.1 Acidobacteriota bacterium | reverse complement strand
TCTCCCGCTCCAGCTCCGGCGCACCGTATTTCAAGATCTCTCGGATCATCCCGCCATCCAAAACCCCGCTCAGGGGTCGGAAAGGTTTGCCAAATCAGGAGGACTTAGTGTAACACTTAGGCCGGTTTGGCCCGCTTGCAGGGAGCGCCGCAATGATCAGGCAGAGTCCATGAACTTCCTCCTCCAGACGATCGCCGAAGTGCAGGCGTTCACTCTGCTCAGCTTGCAGGCACTGGCCAACATCTTCCGCAAGCCCCGCTACGTCAAGGACACCTTCGGCCAGATGGACCTGATCGGCGTCGGGTCGGTGCCGATCGTGATCCTGACCGGCTTTTTCACTGGAGGCGTGCTGGCCCTGCAGTCGGCCAGTTCGCTGAAGGCCTTCGGGGCGGTCAACCTGACCGGACAGCTGGTCTCGCTGTCGCTGGTCAAGGAGCTGGGGCCGGTGCTGACCGCGCTGATGGTGGCCGGCCGGGTGGGGTCCGGCATCGCCTCCCAGCTGGGCTCGATGCTGGTCACCGAGCAGATCGACGCCATGCGGGCGCTGGGGACCGACCCGGTCAAGAAGCTGGTCACCCCCCGCATGATCGCCTGCACCACGATGGTGCCGCTGCTGACGGTGCTTTCGGACCTGTTCGGGCTGGTGGGAGGCTGGATCGTCTCCTTTTACACGCTGCAGCTGAACACTTCCCTGTACTGGAGCACGGCGCTGCGCTCGCTCAACTACAATCACGCGCTGGAAGGACTGGTGAAGCCGGTGGCGTTCGGCTTCATCGTGGGCATGATCGGCTGTTTCTGCGGGCTGCGCACACGTGGGGGCACCCGCGGCGTGGGGCGCAGCACCACCCAGGCGGTGGTGACCGCCTCGATCCTGGTGATCGTGGCCGACTTCTTCCTGAGCAAACTGATTCTGGAACTTCCCTAGGCTGAGCTGCGTGAGCGCCATTCGTTTCGAGCACGTCTCCAAGAATTATGGCGATCAGCCCGTGCTGAGCGACTTCAGCATGGAAGTGGGCCAGGCGGAGACCAAGGTGGTGCTGGGGGGGAGCGGCTCGGGCAAGAGCACCCTGCTCAAGCTGGTGCCCGGTCTGGTCAAACCCGATTCGGGACGGGTCTGGGTGGAGGACAAGGACGTGACCGACCTGTCCGAGACGCAGCTGATGCCCGTCCGCAAGAGCATCGGCATGGTGTTCCAGGAAAGCGCCCTGTTCGACTCGATGACCGTCGGCGAGAACGTCGGCTACCGCCTGCTGGAGGAGGGGAACGCGGACGTGTCCGAGGCGGAGCCGATCATCCGGAGGATGCTCGGGTTCGTGGGCCTGGAGCGGGCCATCGACAAGATGCCCTCGGAGTTGTCCGGGGGCATGCGGCGGCGGGTGGCCATCGCCCGGGCCATGGTGGGAAAACCGCGCATCATGCTTTACGACGAACCGACCGCGGGCCTGGACCCCATCACCAGCCGCGTCATCTGTGACCTGGTCATCAAGCTGCGCGACCTGGAAGGGGTCTCCTCGATCTTCGTGACGCACGACCTGGCCTCGGCGCTCAACCTGGCCGGCGATCAAGCCGTCCAGAACGAGGATGGCGAAGTGGTGTTCGTGCCCCGGGACGCGGACTCCGGCTCGAGCAACACCCGCTTCGTTATACTGAAGGAAGGGCGCATCCTCTTCGAGGGATCCAGCGAGGAACTGCGTGAGGCGAGGGATCCCTACATCCAGGAGTTCCTGACCTGAGAACTGCTGGGAGCATGGAGCCATGGAAGAGAAAAAGAAGGTAACGCTTTCCGAACTGAAGGTCGGCATTTTCGTAATCGTGGCCTCGGCCATCCTGGCGGTGGCGATCTTCACCATCGGCTCCCAGGTGGGGCTGCTGGAGGAGACCTTCGCCGCCAAGACCTACCTCAACAACGTCTCCGGCCTCAAGCCGGGAGACATCGTGCTGCTGGGGGGCGTGGAGGTGGGCAACGTCACCAGCGTCCACATCTCGGCTCCCGACGAGATGCCCCAGACCCAGGAGAACCGGGAGAAGCTGGCCGAGATCGAGCGCCTCCAGCAGCGTCTGGGGGTCCTGGAGCTGCAGGTCCAGGGTGCTGCCCAGCGGGTCGACGACGCCCGCGACGCGTACCAAGCCGCCCTCCAGCAGTCCGGCACCGGCGACGCGGTCGAGCGGCTGGCCCGCGAGCTCGAGGAGCGTCAGCAGGAGGCGGAGACCGCCCGGCGCGATCTGGGCCGCCTGCAGGAGCGGATCGAGCGGGCGCAGCAGGGTCTGCAGAACATCGTCATCTACATGCAGATCAAGAGCGAGTACCGGGACTGGGTCCGCCAGGACAGCCAGATCTCGCTCGGCTCGGTGGGGCTGCTGGGAGACAAATACATCGAGATTTCGCTGGGCCGCAGCCTCCAGCAGCCGCTGGTGGTCGACGAAGAGGTGGAGGGAGTGTTCGGCGACACCACCCGCAAGGTGGTGCTGATCACCGGCCGCACGCAGACCGGATTCCAGGAACTGATCACCGGAGCCAACGACATCCTGGCCAACTTCGAAAGCCTCTCGGACACGCTGGACGACATCCTCTACAAGTTCGAGCAGGGCGAAGGCACCATCGGCAAGTTCTTCAACGACGACAGCTTCTACAACAACCTCAACGACACCGTCCTGGAGGCCAAATCGGCGGCCTCCAACGCCTCGCGGCTCATGAACGACGTCTCCTCGGGCGAGGGCACCATCGGCCGCCTGATCCGGGACTCCGAGATGTACGACCGGATCAGCGACTCCGCCGATCGGCTCCGGACACTGGCCACGGACATCCAGGAGGGGAAAGGGACCCTGGGGCGTTTCGTCAACGACGAGGCGCTCTACGACAACGCCAACCAGACCATGGAGAACATCCGCGACCTGACGGCGGGAATCGAGGCGGGCGAGGGAACCCTGGGCCTGCTGGCCAAGGACGAGAAGCTCTACCAGGACATGAAGAGGACCCTGGATCAGCTGGCTTCGTTCGTGGAGGGGATCGACCAGGGCGAGGGAACCCTGGGGCGGCTGGCCAAGGACGAGCAGCTCTACCAGAACATCAACGAGGTCTCTTCCGAAGTGGTGAAGCTGATCTACGACTTTCGCCAGAACCCGCGCAAGTTCCTGACCATCAAGTTCGAGTTGTTCTGAAGCCCCGCGGCACCGGAGTTGCTTGCTCCAGCATCGACGACAAGGTTGAGCCAATATGATTACCGAAAAAATCGGAGCCGGCGCACAGGTGATCCTGCGGGCCATCGTACGAACCCTGACGCTGCTCCGCATCAAACCCAACCACCTCACGTTTCTCGGCTTCGTGGCCAGCATCCTGACCGCCATCGCCTACGCCCGGGGCCGGCTGGGGCTGGCGGGCGTGATCCTGATCGTGGCGGGACTCTTCGACATGGTGGACGGCATGGTGGCCCGCATTTCCAAGTCGGAAACGCCCTTCGGGGCTTTCTTCGACTCGGTCATGGACCGCTACTCCGACCTGATCATGTACCTGGGGCTGATGATCTTCTACGGCAACCAGGACCGCCTGAACTACGTGGTGCTGGTGGGAGTCGCCATGATCGGCTCGGTGCTGACCAGCTACACCCGCGCGCGGGCCGAGTCGCTGATCCCCAGCTGCAAGGTGGGCTTCCTGGAGCGCCCCGAGCGGATCGTCCTGCTGATCATTGGCTCCTTCTACTACATGGACCCGGTGCTGTGGGTGATCGCGGTACTGGCCAACTGGACGGTGGTGCACCGCATCCTGCACACCCGGGCCGAGATGCGGGCGCCCAGAGAGGAGCCGGCGGACATCGTGGCACGGCCTTCCCGGCCGTGATGCGTGGAACAGCCTTCCAGGCTGGCGTGCGGAACCACGGGCAGTGATGCCCGTGCCACTAATTGCCGACGAACTTCACGTCTTTGGGGATCTTCAGTTCGAAGTCGCCGGGGGAGAGCGTCGGGTTCAACCGGATGTCGCTGAAGCGGATCAGCAGGTAGTCTTCGGTGGGTTCCACCAGCTTCTGCTGGACGGGGACCCACAACTCGGGGTCGATCCAGAGCACGATCCTGGAGAAGAACGCGGAGACCTGCTCGGAGCGGGGCGTGAGTTCCAGGACGTGGGTGGATTCCCCCTCGATCTCCTCGGAGCCAACCAGCACGATCCGGTAGGCCTTCTCGAGCGCTTCCCGGCTGGTCCCGAAGCCGAGCAGGAGGAATTCCGCCTTGTCCTTGTCGTCCCCCAGCTGGTGCCGCTGCGCCTGCTTGATCGAAGGCTGGTAGAAGATCACTTCCCCTTTACGCAGGACCAGGAAATTGGGCTGGGGCTCCTGGATGTCCTTGCGCAGATAGATCTCACCGCCCTTGTCCAGGAAGCGAAAACGGCCCGACTCCCCGGCGTCGAATTCCTGCAGGATGTCGGTCCACTTGCGCTGGCTCAGTTCGGCTTCCAGCGCGTGCAGCGTCTGGCCGCGCTCCTCGATCCGCTGCAGGATGGTGTCCAAATCCGCCGCCCTCGCCGCCGTCACGGAGGCCGCGCACACACAGGAGAGCACCGCCAACTCGATCGTCCGCATGGTAAGCATCACTGTGTAAAGAGGGGCAGCAGCGGCCCGAAGTTTCAGCGCCCGGGCGGTTCCTGCTTCTCGGACGCCTCGGCGGCGCTCTTCTTCTCGCCCTCGGGAGAGGGTTTGGCCGCCACGGGAACTTTCTCGGCCGCCCGCGTGTCCGAGCCGCGCTCCGGCCCGCGCCCCAGCAGCGTACCGTCGAACAGGGTGGCCGGCGCCAGGAAGATGAAGGCCAGAATCACCAGCACGATGATGTCGTACTGCCAGGAACC
>JBFGHG010000322.1:0-4856 GCA_041578395.1 Acidobacteriota bacterium | reverse complement strand
CCGAGGAGTGCTGCCACGAGGAAGAGTTCAAGGCGATGGTGAAGGCCTTTCACGAGGCGGGCATCGAGGTCCTGCTGGACGTCGTCTACAACCATACCAGCGAAGGGGGGGCCGCGGGACCCACTTACTGCTACCGCGGGATCGACAATTCCAGCTACTACCTGTTGACGCCCGACCTGTCCGGCTACCGGGACGATGCCGGCACCGGCAACGTGTTGCGGACGGCCAACGACCACACGCGAAAGATGATCATGGACAGCCTCCGCTACTGGGTGCAGGAGATGCGGGTGGACGGCTTCCGCTTCGACCTGGCGTCGATTTTCACCCGCAACGACGACGGCAGCGTCAACCTGGAGGATCCGCCCATCGTGTCCGAGATCACCAACGACCCCGTCCTGGCGCCGGCTCGCCTGATCGGGGAACCGTGGGACGTCGCGGCCTACCAGCTGGGGCAGGATTTCCCGGGCATGAGCTGGATGCAGTGGAACGGCCAGTACCGCGACGATCTCCGCCGCTTCGTCAAGAGCGACAACGGAACGGTGGCGAGCCTGATGCGTCGGCTCTACGGCAGCGACGACCTCTTTCCCGAGCCGCTGCCCGACAGCCACCATCCGTACCAGAGCGTGAATTTCATCACGGCCCACGACGGCTTTTGCCTCTACGACCTGGTGTCCTACCACCAGAAGCGCAATCAGGCCAACGGTCACGGCAACACCGACGGCACCGACGCCAACCATAGCTGGAACTGCGGTTGGGAGGGAGACGAGGGCGTTCCCGCGGAGGTGATGGCCCTGCGCAAGCGCCAGATCCGGAATTTCTGCGCCCTGCTGATGCTCTCCAACGGGACGCCCATGATCGTGATGGGTGACGAGTTCGCCAACACCCAGGGAGGCAACAACAACCCTTACAACCAGGACAACGAAACCACCTGGCTGGATTGGAGCCGGCTCGAGACCCATCAGGATTTGTTCCGGTTTTTCAAGATGATGATCGCTTTCCGCAAGGCCCACCCGTCGATCGGCCGGGGGACCTTCTGGCGGGAGGACGTGCGCTGGTACGGCGTGGGGGCGGCGACCGACCTGAGCTTCACCTCGCACACCCTCGCCTACTCGCTGGCCGGAGGGTCGCAGGGAGACGCCGACCTGTACGTCATGATCAACGCTTACTGGGAGCCGCTCGAGTTCACGGTGCAGGAGGGTCCGGCGGGCAGGTGGAAACGCGTGGTGGACACCTTCCGCCCGTCGCCGGATGACATCGTCGAGGAATCGCAGGCCGCGGCGCTGACGTCGCTGCAATACACCGTCGGCCCCCGCTCCGTCGTGGTCCTGGTCAGCGGGTGACGGGGTCACAGCGATCGAATACCGTTTTTTTGGGCGTGAGCGGGTGCGAAGTGGTGGAGGCGGCGGCCGGACTCGAACCGGCGAATGAAGGTTTTGCAGACCTCTCCCTTAGCCTCTTGGGTACGCCGCCTCGACGCTACCCCTCAATTATAGCGCCAGCCCGGACCGCGTGCAAAAGCCGTCAGCGGCAGTAGTGCTCGCCCGGACGCCACTCGTGCCAGGCTTCGGTATTGCCGGTCTTGTTCAGGACCTGCCGCCGGCTGCCGTCGGGGCGCATCAGCCAGAGGTCGAAAGTGCCCCGGCCGTCGTGCTCGATGCCGGCCGAAAACGCGATCCAGTTCCCGTCGGGCGACCATTCGGGATCGTACTCGTCGATGAACGTGTCCGTGACCGCCCTCGGGTTGGAACCGTCCGGCTCCATGAACCAGATCTCGGAACGGCCCTCGGCCACGCGGTGAAAGGAGATCAAACGGCCGCCGGGCGAGTGGCTCACGCCGCCGTTGTATCCTCCCAGCTTGGTCAACTGAGTCTCTTTGCCGGTGACGAGGTCCAGCTGGACGATCTCGCCGGCCCCTTCGGTGTCCTTGGAGGGCGGGAAGTAGCGCGTGAAGACGATCTTGCTGCCGTCGGGCGACCAACTGGCGCCCGAATCGTGGAAGGTGTCGTGGGTGAGGCGCCGGACGGTGCCGAATTCCAGCTTCAGCACGTACAACTCCGGCTTCTCGGCGTCCCGGTCCGAAAAGAAGGCGACCTGCTTGCCGTCGGGAGAAAAAGCCGGCTGCGAATCCTCGGCCGGATGACCGGTCAGGTTGACCGCTTCGCCCCGGCCGAAGGGCCTTCGGAACACGTCGCGGGCCCCGTTCACTTTGCTGGTGTACAGGAATTCGCTGCCGTCGGGCGAGACCGAGATCTGCAGCTGATGGCCGGGCTCCACCACCAACGACGCCAGCTGGGTCCCGTCGCCGCACATGCGCCAGATGTCGTAGTCGGTGCGGGCGTCGTCGGCGTGCCGCGCGAAGATCAGCTGATGGCGGGGCAAATCGGGGGCGTCTTCGCCGGGAACCGCCGGCGAGGCGCTCATTGCGGCGGCCAGGGCCAGGACGGAGGCGATGCTCGTCTTCATTGGGGTCTCATCCTCGGTTGCGCTGGTACTTGGGCTGGTACAGCTGAATGGTGAAGTCGCCGGGGGCTTGGAAGCGCGTGACGAAGCCCCAGCCGGTGTCGCTGACGCCCTCGGCGAACTCCACCCCGCGTCCCTTCAGCTCGGCGACGGTCCGGTCGATGTCGTCGCAGAAGAAGGAGATGTGGGCGGTGCCGGAGGCGACCGGCGTGCCGTCGTCGTGCTCGGCCGGGTGGCAGCCCAGGTCGGCGTCGGGCAAATCGAAGATCAGCCAGCCCTCACCGACGTCGGTGGCCGGAAGGCCGAGCTTGTCGCGAAAGAACTCGCGCAGCGCTTCCGGCTCCGAGGTGTAGAACATGTTGTGGACTCCGGTGATCATGGTCTCCCTCCTCCCATGGGACCCGGCCCGGGTCAAACTCGACCAGCTCGTCCGGGTACCGGGACAGATCCGCTTTCCGAGGTTCTCGAAGGTAGAACTCGCTATGCCGGGTCGGCAGGCGGCTGTCGAGGCCTCATTGTACGGCCTCGCCCTCGAGCGGATCAACGCCGCCTCATCCGGCCCGCTGCAGCACATACTCCCGCAGTGCCACGGCCTGGTTGCGCCGGGTGTCGCGGGCCGAGTAGAGGAGCGTGACCCGTTGTTTCGCGGCGGCTTCCAGGAGGGTCCGGACCGGCTCTGGATTGCCGTCCAGCTCGCGGAAATAGCGCTCCCGGAATACGTCCCAGCGGGACGGGTCGTGGCCGAACCAACGTCGGAGTCCCGTGGACGGCGCCACTTCCTTCAGCCAGAGGTCGGCGGCTACGGCTTCCTTCTTCATCCCGCGCGGCCACACCCGGTCCACCAGTACCCGGAAGCCGTCGCCGGTCGAGCAGGCTTCGTACACGCGTCTGACCAGGATGTCGGGACTCACGGTGCCAGCACCTCCGCCACCCTCCGCCGCAGCGCCGGCAGGACCTCCGCTTCGAACCACGGGTGCCGGCGCAGCCAGCCGTTGTTCCGGGGGCTGGGGTGGGGAAGCGGCACCGCTCGGGGCCAGTAGCTCCGCCAGGAGCGGACGGCCTCCGTCACGGCGGCATGGGGCGGGCCCAGGTGATAGGCGTGTGCGTAGCGCCCCACCACCAGCGTGAACTCGAGGCGGGCGAGCCCCCCCAGCAGCTTCCCGCGCCAGGCGGGAGCGCACTCGGGCCGGGGCGGAAGGTCTCCCGAGGCGGCGGAGCCCGGGTAGCAGAAGCTCATCGGCAGGATCGCGATTCGTTTCGGGTCGTAGAACACCTGCCGGCCGATTCCCATCCAGGAGCGCAGCCGACGTCCGCTGGCGTCTTCGAAGGGCACTCCGGAGACGTGGACCCTTCGTCCGGGGGCCTGGGCGGCCACCAGGATCCGGGCACGCGGATGCAGCTGCACCACGGGACGGGGATCGTGGGGCATCGCCGGTGCGCAGAGAGTGCAGGAGCGAACCTCCGAGAGCAGCGAAGCAAATGAGTTCATGCGGCAACGCTCATCCGGCGAGCGGGACGGTCTTCGACTCGAGGATGCGGGAATCCCGCGTGAGCAAGGGGAAACCCTCCACGAGGCTGGTGGCGGCGATGATCTCGTCGGCCGGGTCCGACCGGAAATCGAGCCGCCCCGTGGCGACGGCGATCTCCAGCGTGATCGGGACCACGCCGACGGGCAGGACCCGCGCGACCGGCCGGCCCCGTTTCGTGATGATCAAGCCGGCCGGCTCCAGGTCGTCCAGCAGGCGGAGGCACTTCGCCTTGAACTCCGTAGCGGTGATCGTCTTCTCGTGTTTCTTCACGCCTTCACGTTACACAAATCCGGTCATGTGACTAGTCATTTCACCCCCAAACCGGCGGCGGCGATCCCGCGGCGGTCGACTCCAGCACCTCCAGGGCGAACGGATCGATGTGCTCGCGCGGCACCTGCTGGAGCATCGTCTGCGCGAACTCCACGAGTGACGTCATCATGATCGACACGCGAACGACCTCTCCGCGCGCCCCGTCGATCCGGAACCAGCGGGCCATCTCCGAATAGCGGACGCGCTGCATTTCCTCCCAGTGGAGGATGCCTCGCTTGCCGAACATGGTCTGGTAGCGCAGGCCCTCGGGCTCGAGCTGGAAGCGGACACGAGCGTATTCGACGATCAGCCAGGCGCCCATCAGCACGAAGAACAACGAGATCCCCAGCACGTAGGACGACTCCCCGCCGCTTCCGAGCAGCAGGCCCAGGGCGGCCAGCCCCAGGCCCATCGCGGCGCCCAGGATGCCGAGGACCAGAATGCTGCGGGGATATTCCAGCAGGTCGTCGCGGCCGTCGGCACGGGGCCGCCGGAAACTGCGGGCGATCCACCCCATGAAGAGGCTCATGACGGCGAACCAGACGATCCATTGAATTG